>JANJUA010000132.1 GCA_024710825.1 Solirubrobacteraceae bacterium | reverse complement strand
GCGGCTGAAGGGCAGCGTCTCGATCCGGCGGAAGGCGTCGTAGGCCTTGAGGATCGCGTTGTCGCCGAGCCACGGCGTCGAGCCGTGAGCGGCCGTCCCGGAGACTTCGACGCGCACCGCCAGAACCCCCTTCGCCTGCACTCCGATGTGCAGGTCGGTCGGCTCCCCGGTGACGGCGAAGTCGGCGTCCCCGAGCGGCCCGGCGACGAGCGCGTCGATCGAGCGCGAGTCGACGTCGTCGGACTCCTCGTCGGGCACGCAGACGAAGCGGACGTTGACGGCGTCCTGCCGGGCGGCGTCGTGCACGGCCAGCATCATCGCCGCCAGCGCGCCCTTCATGTCGTAGGCGCCGCGGCCGTAGAGCCGGTCGCCCTCGCTGCGCGGCTCGAACTGGCCGGGGCGTCCGGGGACGACGTCGACGTGGCCGTGGAGCACGATCCGCGGCGCGTCCGCCGGACCGACCTCGGCGAGGATCACCGGCAGCTCGCGGTGCACGCGGTCGACGACGCGGATCTCACGCGCCTCCAGCCACCCCTTCACGAAGCCCGCCGCGGCCCTCAGGCCGTCCTGGCCGGCCGTGTCGTAGGTGATGAGGCGCTCCGCTAGGAGGCGCTCGTCCATCCCGGGCAGGGTAGTGACCGCACCGGAGCGCTCACCAGGTGCGGATGCGCTCGGCGACGGCGCGGTGCCCCGCGTGCAGGCGGGCGTCGATCACCGTCAGGCCCTCGGTGTGGACGCGGACCGGGTTCAGGTCGCCCTCGAGCAGGTCCGGCACGTCCTCGAAGAGGCGGGTGAGGCGCAGGACGAGGTCGGCGAGCGCGTCGCGATCCAGCGCCGGGGTGCCGCGGGCGCCCTCCATCGACGCCGCGACCACCGGGGAGAGCGCCACCAGCTCGGACGCGTCGGTGTCGGTCGTCGGCGCCAGGCGGAACGCCACGTCGCCGGCGAGCCCCGCCTGACGGCCGCCCGCCCCGACGCCGGACACGACGCCGAGGTCGCGGTGGTTGACGGCGCCGACGAGGATGTCGGCGCCGGACTCGGCCAGCGGCTGGACCGTGGCGCCGTGCCAGTCCCTGCCGGCGCGGGCGACGCGGTCGAGCAGGGCGTCCCAGCCCGCGCGCAGCGCCGTCTCGCCCTCGAGGCCGAGCAGGACGGCGTCGACGTCGGAGGCGTGCTCGGGCGGCGGGAAGGCCGCCTTCAGGACGACCGGGCCGTCCAGCGCGGCCGCGGCGGCGACGGCATCGTCGGGGTGCAGGCAGGCGACCGTCGGCGTCAGCGGGATGCCGTACATCGCCAGCTGGGCCTCGACGTCGGCCGCGTCGAGCCAGCGCGCGGCGCCGTCGCCCGCGCCGAGGGCGGCGAGGACCCGGCCGCGCGCCGCCTCGGCGTCCGCCTCGGGGAGCGGCGGGCGCTGGCCCAGCGGGCGCGAGAGCCAGTCGCGGCGGTCGCCGGCGAGCGCGAGAACCGCCGCGCACGCCTCGGGGAAGCGGAAGTTCGGGATCGAGCCGATCGCGGGCGCCATCCGACCGTCCGCGCCGACGATCGACGCCACCACGGGCTTCGCGCGGGGGCCGTCGTCCGGCTCGAGCGCGGCGAGCATCTCCGCCGGCGGCACGCTCGCCAGGTCGACGCTGAGCACGATGACGGCGTCGACAGCCTCGTCGGCGAGCACGGTCTCGACGGCGGCGCGCACGTCGGCGGGCCGAGCGGAGATCCCGAGGTCCACCGGGTTCGTCGTCCGGTCGGCGTTGGGCGCGGCCGCCTCGAGCGCCTCGCGCGTGGCGGGCGCCAGCGGCGCGACGCGCAGCCCGCGGCTGAGGGCCGCGTCGGCCGCCAGCGTGCCTAGGCCTCCGGAGTTGGTGACGAACGCGACGTCCCGACCGCTCGGCAGCGGCTGGCGCTCCAGCAGCGCCGCCGTGTCGAAGAGGCCCTGGGCGCCCTCGACGCGCAGGACGCCGGCCTGCCGGAAGAGCGCGTCGAAGACCGCCTCGCCGCGCAGCGCGTGAGCGGTGTGCGAGCGGGCGTGCTGCGGGGCGCCGCCGTCGCGGTGACCCTTCACGGCGACGATCGGCTTGCGCCGGGAGACGCGACGCGACAGCGCCGAGAAGCGGCGCGGGTTGCCGAAGCTCTCCATGTAGAGGGCGATGGCGGCGACGCGCTCGTCGTCCTCGAACCACTCGAGCAGGTCGTTGGTCGACACGTCGGCGCGGTTGCCGAGCGTGACGAAGCTCGCCACCCCGAGCCCGCGGCCCACCGCCTGGCCCAGCAAGCCGATGCCGAGCGCGCCCGACTGGGAGCTGATCGCCAGCCGACCGGGCTTCGGGCGCAACGTGCCCAGCGCGGCGTTCAGCGACACCGCCGGGTCGGTGTTCAGCAGGCCCAGGCTGTTGGGGCCGATGAGGCGGATGCCGCGGTCGCGCACGACCTCGAGCAGCGCCTCCTGACGCTCGCGCCCGGCGCCGTCGCGCTCCGCGAAGCCGGCGGACACGACGATCAGCGCGCGCACGCCCGCCGCGGCCGCGTCGCGCGCGACGTCCAGTACCTCCTCGGCGGGGACGGCGAGGACCGCGAGCTCGGGCGGCTCCGGGATGTCCGAGACGCGCGGGTAGGCGCGGACGGAGTGCACGACCCGGGCGTGGCGGTTGACCGGCGTGGCGATCCCGGTGAAGCCGGCGGCGAGGGCGTTGGCGAAGATCCGGCCGCCGACGCTGCCCTCCGCGTTGCTCGCCCCAACCACCGCCAGCGACGCGGGCGCCAGCAGCGGGCGCAGCGAGGCGACGGTCGCGAGGTGGTCGCGCTCGGCGATCTTCTCCGCCAGGCGCTCCGTCGGCCGGATGTCGAGCGACAGCTCCGTCACGCCGTGGACCGTCTCGCGCCGCACGGCGAAGCCCGCCGACGCGAACACCCCGAGCATGCGGCGGTTCTCGGCCATCACGCTCGCGTCGAAGCGGTCGATGCCCTGCTCGGCGGCGTGGGCGGCGAGCTGCTCGAGCATCCGCGTGCCGAGCCCCCGGCCCTGCTCGGAGGCGACCACCGCGAAGGCGACCTCGGCCGCTCCCAGCTCCCGCAGCCGCTCGTAGCCGGCGACGGCGACGACCTCCCCGCCCCGGTGCGCCAGCAGCGCGACGCGGTTCTCCCCGTCGGCGGCGGCGTAGTGCTGGGCGACGCGGTCGGAGCGGACGTGCCCGTGGAAGCGCAGGTAGCGCGACTGGGGATCGAGGCGGTCGAAGAACGCCTCTATCTCGCGCTCGTCCGACGGCTCCGGGGCGCGGAGGCGCAGCACGCTCCCGTCGCGGAGGATCACGTCGCGGACGAGCGGCATGTTCTCAGAGGCTACGGTGCGCGGGCGTCGTCCTCCTGCTCGCGCAGCTCGACGCGCCGAATCTTGCCGGTGAGCGTCTTCGGGAGCTCGTCGACGAACTCCACCTTGCGCGGGTAGGCGTAGGCGGAGTGGCGGTCGCGCACGAAGGCGCCGATCTCGCGGCCGAGCTCGTCGGAGGGCTCGTGGCCCTCCGCGAGGACGACGAACGCCTTGACGACCGTTCCGCGGCGCTCGTCGGGGCTCGCCACCGCCGCCGCCTCGGCGACCGCCGGGTGCTCCAGGCACGCCGACTCGACCTCGAACGGGCCGATGCGGTAGCCGGCCGAGATGATGACGTCGTCGGCGCGGCCGGCGTACCAGACGTAGCCGTCGGCGTCCTGCGTGGCGGCGTCCTTCGTGTGGAGCCACTCGCCGCCGAACGCCTCCTCGGTGGCCGCCTCGTTGCTCCAGTAGCCGAGCGGCCAGTGTGGGTTGCTGCGGGCGCGCAGGCAGATCTCGCCGCGCTCGCCCGGCGCGACCGGCTGCTCGTCCTCGTCGAGGAGCCGCACGTCCCAGCCGGGCATCGGGCGGCCCATCGAGCCCTCGCGCACCTCCATCCAGGGGAAGTTGGCGACGAGCGGGTAGGACTCGCTGAGGCCGTAGTAGTCGAGGACGGTGACGTCGTAGTTGCGACGGAACCAGCGGATCGCCTCGGGGTTCAGCGGCTCCCCGGCGCTGCACACGCGGCGGAAGCGCTGCGGATGCCGGTGGCGGGCGTCGTCGATCGCCATCATGCTGCGGATCGCGGTGGGGGTGGCGAAGACGTTCGTCGCCTCGTGGCGGGAGAGGAAGTCGAGCTGGCGCTCCGGGTCGAAGCCGCCGCGGCGCTGGAGGACGAGCTGCGTGGCGCCGAGGCGCCAGGGGCCGAGCAGCGGGGCGATCCCGGCCGCCCACGCCCACTCCCCCATGCCGTGGAAGCGCTCGCCGTCGCGCACCTCGTGGCAGTAGGCGAACTCCTCGTGGGCGAGCAGGTAGCGGTGGGCGTGGAGGATTCCCTTCGCCAGCCCGGTGGTGCCGGACGTGTAGTAGAGCTGGGCGGGGTCGTCGGCGCTCGTGTCGACGGTGTCGAACGCGGTCGCCAGGTCGCGCGCGCCGTAGAGCAGGATCACGTTCGCGCCCAGCGCGGCGAAGCGCTCGACGTTGTGCTCGTCGGTGACGAGCACCTTGGCGTCGGAGTCCAGGAGGCGGTGGCGGATGCCCTCGTCGCCGTAGAGCACCGACATCGACAGCAGGATCGCGCCGACGCGGTAGACGGCGAGGAACGTGGCGGCGGCGTCGGGGATCGCGGGCAGCACGACGCCGACCCGGTCGCCCCGCTCGACGCCGTGGCGGGCCAGCAGGTGCGCGATCTGGTGGGAGCGGTCCTGCAGCTCGCCCCAGGCGACGTGGGTGACGGAGCCGTCGGGCGCCTCGTGGATCATGGCCAGCTTGTCGCGGGCGTGGCGGTCGGCTACGTCGCGCGCGATGTTGTAGCGCTCGGGAACCCGCCAGCGGTGCTGGGCGATCACCTCGTCGTAGGACGGCATGCGCTGCTCCTTCCCCCGTCGCGGGCGCGAGCATGCACGTCGCTCGCGCTTGGCGCCGTCGAACGTCACTGTCGAGTTTGCGTCGCATGGCGACGCGAAGTCGACAGCGACCGCGCCCTCACGCTCGCCGGCGGCTGGTCAGACGGGGCGCAGGCCGGCCTCGGCGCATCCCGCGCGCAGGCGGTCCGGGCCGAACGCGTCGGCGGGGCCGAGGGCTCCCGACCCGGTGAGGGCGCCGTCGAGGGCGGCGGTGGCCGCCCAGGCGAGCAGACGGGCGGTGAGGTCGTAGCCGTTGGGTCCCGCGACGTGGACGGTGGCGAGGGGCTCGCCCGCGGCGTCGGACGCGATCGCCACGACGTGGGAGCCGGTGCTCGCCCGCGCCTGCTCGTCGGGGCCGCCGGTGGAGCCCTTCGCCACGCGCGCGGCCAGCGCCCTGAAGCCGGCCCTCGCGCCGG
>JANJUA010000116.1 GCA_024710825.1 Solirubrobacteraceae bacterium | reverse complement strand
GCCGCGGGCGGCGGCCTCCGCCCGCCCGGCGCGCCGGCGCAGGGGCCGCTGGGGCGCGCGGCTGGGCGGCGCGCTGATCGTGCTGACGATCCTCGTCGCGGTCGGCCTCGGCACGTACGCGGCGATCACCTCCGTCTACTTCGTCGGCACCGACGCCGACGGGCGGGTCGCGCTCTTCCGCGGCCTGCCATACGAGCTGCCGCTCGGCATCGACCTGTACCGCACCGAGTACCGGACCGGCATCCCGGCCTCGGCGCTGGACCCCGCCCGGCGGGAGACGCTGCTGGACCATCAGCTGCGCTCCCACGCGGACGCCGCCGATCTCGTGCGCCAGCTCGAGCTGGGCCGGCTCCAGGGAACATGAGCGCCCGCAACCGCGAGCTGCTGGGGCTCGTGCCGGCGTCGCTGCTGCTGACGGCGGGGTTCGCGGCCGTGTACGTGGCGCAGGAGGACGTCCTCTCGGACGTGTCGCTCACCTACGGCGCGATCTTCCTCGGCCTGTGCGTCGGCGCCCACCTCATCATCCGCTTCACGCTGCCGAGCGCGGACCCGTACCTCTTCCCGCTCGCGGCGACGCTGGCCTGCTTCGGCCTCGTGATGATCTACCGGATCGACGCGGAGCTGGCGCGCGAGCAGGCTCAGTGGTTCGTCGTGGGGCTCGGGCTGTTCGCCGCGACGATCCTGCTCGTCCGCGACATCTCGGTGCTCGAGCGCTACCGCTACGTCATCGCCAGCGCCGGCCTCTTGCTGCTGCTCCTGCCGCGCGTGCCGGGCATCGGCGCCCAGGTCAACGGCGCCTACCTCGGCGTGAAGATCGGCCCGATCTCCTTCCAGCCGGCCGAGTTCGCGAAGATCGCCATCGTCGTCTTCCTGGCGAGCTATCTGCGCGACACGCGCCAGCTGCTCGTCAGCGCGGGGCGCAGGGTCGGGCCGGTCGTGCTGCCGCCGCTCAAGCACCTCGGCCCGCTGCTGGCCGTCTGGGGCCTCGCGATGCTGCTGCTGGTCTTCATCCGCGACCTTGGCTCGTCGCTCATGTTCTTCGGGGCGTTCCTCGCGCTCGTCTACGTCGCCACGAACCGCTTCTCGTTCGTCGCGATCGGCGTGGCGCTGTTCGCCGCCGGCGGCTGGTTCTTCGCCAGCACCGTCGGCCACGTGCAGAACCGCATCGACGCCTGGCGCGACCCGTTCGACCCGCAGCTCTACGAGCAGGTGGGCGGCAGCTACCAGATCGCCCAGTCGCTGTTCGCCCAGGCGGACGGCGGCCTGCTCGGCGTCGGCTTCGGGCAGTCGATCCTCGACCTGCCGGGCGGCGGCCAGCTCCTGCCCGCGGCGCACACCGACCTCATCTACGCGGTGATCGTCAACGAGCTCGGGCTCGTCGGGGCGGTCGGGCTGCTCTGCGTGTACCTCCTCATCGTCGAACGGGCGATCAAGACCTCGATCCTGGCGCGCGACTCGTTCTCCAAGCTGCTGGCCGCCGGGCTCGGCGCGGTCTTCGCGCTGCAGGTGTTCGTCATCGTCGGCGGCGTGACGAAGGTGATCCCGCTGACCGGCGTGACGCTGCCGTTCGTCTCCTACGGTGGCTCGTCGATCCTCGCCAACTTCGTCCTGCTCGCTCTGCTCCTGCTCGTCTCCGACAAGGCGCGCCGTCCGGCATGAACACCCCGGCCCGTCGCATGTACCTGGCCATCACGGTCCTCTTCGCGCTCCTGGTGCTCGCCACCGCCTGGTGGTCGGTCGCGCGGCCGGAGTCGCTGGCCGACAACGCGCTCAACCGGCGCTCGCTGCTGGAGGAGCAGCGGATCAAGCGCGGCAACATCCGGGCCGCCGACGGCACCCTGCTGGCGCGCTCGGTCCCGGGCGGGGCCGGGACCTGGGTGCGCCGCTACACCCCCGAGGCCGAGGCGTTCTCGCACGCGATCGGCTACTCGTTCACGACGCTCGGCCGCGCCGGGCTGGAGCGCGAGCGCAACGACGCGCTGATCGGCGAGACGAACGAGCTCGAGAGCTTCGTCGACGAGCTGCTCGGCAGGGAGCAGGTGGGCAGGAACGTCGTGACGACGCTCGATCCCGACGGACAGCGGGTGGCGCTCGAGCAGCTCGCGGGGCGCGCCGGGTCGGTCGTGGCCTACGAGCCCGACACCGGGCGCGTGCGGGTCATGGCGAGCGTGCCGGGCTTCGACGCGAACGCCCTGCGCGACGCGGACACCTTCCGGCGCCTGAACCGCGAGCCCTCCTCGCCCCTGTTCAACCGCGCGACGCAGTCCGCCTACCCTCCGGGATCGACGTTCAAGGTCGTGACCGCGGCCGCGGCGCTCGACAGCGGGCGCTACACACCGGACTCCGTCGTCAACGGCGACTCGCCGAAGGAGATCTCCGGGGTGGAGCTCGCCAACGCCGGCGACCGCAGCTACGGCGACATCACCCTGACCACCGCCCTGACCAACTCCGTCAACACCGTGTTCGCCCAGATCGGCGAGGATCTCGGAGCCGAGACGATGGTGAGGTACATGAAGCGCTTCGGCTTCTACGAGGATCCTCCGCTCGACTATCCGGAGCAGCAGATGAGCCCGAGCGGCGTGCGCCGCGACGGCAGGCTCGTGGACGGCCGCTTCGACGTCGGCCGCGTCGCGATCGGCCAGGGCGGAGCCGAGGGCCAGATGCTCGTGACGCCGTTGCAGATGGCGATGGTCGCCGGCGCCGTGGCGAACGGCGGCGAGCTGGTGGCGCCGCGCCTGACGGAGCGGATCGTCGACCGCGACGGGCGCACCGCGGAGCGCGTCGAGCCGGAGACCGTGAGGCGTGTGATGTCGACCCGCTCGGCGCGCGAGCTCGGCACGATGATGGAGAACGTGGTGCGCGAGGGCACCGGGACCGCGGCGGCGCTGCAGGGGGTGGACGTGGCGGGCAAGACCGGCACGGCCGAGAAGGACATCGCGGCGGGCGTCAACCAGCCGTGGTTCATCGCGTACGCGCCCGCGGACGACCCCAAGATGGCGATCGCGGTGACCATCGAGCGCTCCGTCGGCGGGCAGGGGGGCACGGAGGCCGCCCCCATCGCGCGCGCCGTCCTGCAGGCGTTGCTCGGCGAGGAGGCCGCCGGCTGATGCTCCGCGACATCCCCCAGGGCACGCTCGTCGACGGCCGCTACCGGATCGTGTCGCGCGTCGGCTCGGGCGGCATGGGCGACGTCTACTGCGCCGAGGATCAGCAGCTCGGACGCATGGTGGCGCTGAAGCTGCTGCACCGCCGGTTCGCCGAGGACCGGGAGTTCGTCGAGCGCTTCCGCCGCGAGGCGTCGTCGGCCGCCGGGCTGCAGCACCCGAACGTCGTCTCCGTCTACGACCGCGGCGCCTGGGACGGCACCTCGTACATCGCCATGGAGTACCTGCCGGGCCGCACGCTCAAGCAGGTCGTCGAACAGGACGCGCCGTTGGAGCCGGTCCGCGCCATCGACCTCACGGTCCAGGTGCTGCGCGCCGCCCGCTTCGCGCACAAGCGGGGCGTCATCCACCGCGACCTCAAGCCGCACAACGTCATCGTCGACGGCGAGGACCGCGCGAAGGTCACCGACTTCGGGATCGCCCGGGCCGGCGCGTCGGACATGACGCAGACCGGCTCGATCATGGGCACGGCGCAGTACCTATCGCCCGAGCAGGCCCAGGGCACGCCGGTCACGCCTCGGTCCGACCTCTACTCGATCGGCATCGTCCTCTACGAGCTGCTGACCGGCCACGTGCCGTTCGACGGCGAGAGCGCGGTGACGATCGCGCTCAAGCAGGTGAACGAACCGCCGCTGCCGCCGAGCAACTTCAACAGCTCGGTCACGCCCGAGCTGGAGGGCGTCGTCCTGCGCGCCCTGGCCAAGGACCCGGCGCAGCGCTTCGCGAGCGCCGACGAGATGATCCTCGCGCTGGAGCGGGCCCGTGCGGACATCGTCGAGGGCGCCGCGCCCGACCCGGGAGCCACCGCGGCATTCGCCTCGGTCCGGCCCGACCCGCGCGAGGCGCTGGCCGAGGATGCGCGCCGCGGTCGGCGCTGGTGGATCGCGCTGGCGATCCTCGCCGCGCTCGTGGCCGCGGCCGCGGCCGCCTACGCGCTGACGCGTCCCGACACGCGGGAGGTGCCCGACGTGACCGGCCGCCCGCTGGCGGCCGCGCTGGCCATCCTCCAGAACGCCGGGTTCGACCCGAGCGTCGAGCGCACGACGTCCGACGCGCCCGAGGGCCGCGTGCTGCGCCAGGACCCCCAGCCGGGCGAGCAGGCCGAGGAGG
>JANJUA010000083.1 GCA_024710825.1 Solirubrobacteraceae bacterium | reverse complement strand
CGGCGCGGTCCCGGGGGCGCAGTGACCGTGGCGCGCCTGCCGTTCGTGGACGCGCACGTCCACTTCCACGATCTCGCTCATCCGACGCTGCGCTACGCCTGGCTGGAGCCCGACGCGCCGGCGGACCCGATCGTCGGGCCGGACGTCGCCATCCGTGCGCAGCGCTACTGGGCGGACGACTTCCTCGCCGAGACGCGCTTCCACGGCGTGGCGAAGGTCGTCCACGTGCAGGCCGCGATCGGCAGCGATGACCCGGTCGAGGAGACGCGCTGGCTCCAGGCGTTCGCGGATCGACTCGGGGCTCCGCAGGGCATCGTCGCCTACGCGGACCTCGCTCGTGACGACGTCGAGGCGACGCTCGAGCGCCACGCCGCGTACCCGAACCTGCGCGGGATCCGCGATCTGCGGGAGGACGGCTACCTGTCCGACCCCTCCTGGCAGCGCGGATACGCCCTGCTCGGGCGCTTCGGACTCGTGTGCTGCGCCGCCCCGGCGCTCGACGAGCTGCCCCTCGCGCGCGCGCTCGCGGAGCGGTACCCCGGCATCACCCTGTGCATCGACCACGCCGGGTTCCCGCCGGACCGCTCGCCCGAGACGTTCGCCCGCTGGCGGGCCGGCATGCGCGCGGTCGCGCAGGCGCCGAACGCGGTCGTGAAGATCTCCGGGCTCGGCCAGGCGGATCACCGGTGGACGGTCGCGTCGCTGCGGCCGTGGGTGCTCGAGTGCATCGACGCGTTCGGCGTGGAGCGTGCGCTCTTCGCGACTAACTGGCCCGTGGATCGCCTCTACAGCTCCTACGGCGACGTCGTCGACGCCTACGCGCAGTTGATCGCAGGGTTCTCCGAGGCCGAGCAGCGAGCGCTGTTCGCCGGCAACGCGGAGCGCATCTTCCGGCTCGGGGACGGCGCCGCGTGAGCGCGCGCGTGGCCCTCGTCGGCTGCGGCTGGTGGCCGACCGCCCATCATCTCCCGGCACTGCGCGACCATCCGGAGGCGGAGATCGCCGCCCTGGTCGACGTCGACCCGGCGCGGCTCACGGCGGCGGGGGAGGCGTTCGGTGTGTCGGCCCGGTTCGCGAGCACCGAGGAGCTGCTCACCGCAGGCGTCGCCGTCGACGCGGCGATCGTGGCGGTTCCCCACGCGCGCCATTTCCCGATCGCCCGCCTGCTGCTCGACCGTGGCGTCCACGTGCTGGTCGAGAAGCCGATGGTGCTCGACCCGGCGCACGGGCGCGAGCTGCTCGCGCTCGCGCAGGCGCGGGGCGCGGAGCTCCTGGTCGACTACCCGTGGCACTACAACGCGCACGTGCTGACCTTGCGGGACGCGGTCGCCGGAGGGCGGATCGGCCCGGTCGAGCACGTCTCCTGCCTGTATGCGTCGAGCGTGCGTCCGCTCTACGCCGGCGATCCCGAGGCGTACCGCGAGCTGTGGGGCTATCCGGTGAACGCCCCTGCCGCCGGCACCTACAGCGACCCGGCTCTCTCCGGCGGCGGCCAGGGGCAGACGCAGATCACGCACGCCGCCGCCCTGCTCGAGCTGCTGACCGGGATGCGGCCGTCGAGCGCGTTCGCCTACGCCGCGGGCTTCGAGCTCGCGGTCGACCTGGCCGACGCCGTGGCGTTGCGCTATCCGAGCGGCGCGATCGGCACGATCAGCTCCACCGGCGCGGTGCTGCCGACCCAGGAGGAGCTCGTGCGCGTCGAGCTGGTCGGCCGGGCCGGGCACGTCCAGATCGACGTCAACCGCGGGACCGCGTCGATCCACGACGTCGCCGGCGTCGAGGACCTCCCGCCGCTGGCGCCGGAGCGGCGCAACCCCGAGGCGGCGCCGGTCCTGGACCTCGTCGACATCGTCCTCGGGCGCGGCGCGAACCGCTCGCCCGGCGAGCTGGGCCAGGGCGCGGTGGAGCTCGTGGCGGCGATCTACCGCTCGGCCGCCGAGGGACGCCCCGTCGACCTGGAGGTGCTGTGATGACGGGCGCGGCGCGAGATCGAGCAAGCGAAGGAGGCCCGGAGCCCGTGACCCTGAACCGCCTGGACCACATCGGCTTCGCCGTGGCCGACCTCGACCGCTCGGTCGGCTGGTACACCCGCTTCCTGGGCGCGCCGCCGACCCTGCGCAAGCTCTGGGACGTCGACTACATCGGCGAGATGCTCGGCTACCCGGGCTGTCGCATCGAGTGCGCCTTCTTCGCGCTGCCCGGTGGGGGCGACCTGGAGCTGATCCGCTTCGTCGACCGCCCACCGGCCGTGGTCGACATGGAGACCTACAACGCCGGCAACGGGCACATGTGCCTGCTCGTCGACGACATCCATGCCGAGTTCGCGCGTGTGTCGGCGTTCGCGACGTTCCGATCGCCGGCGCCGATCGAGATCCCGTGGGGGCCGTACCGGGGCGGCTGGTCGTGCTACCTGCGCGACCCTGACGACATCTCGATCCAGCTCATCCAGCACCCGCCCGGCGGGCCGCGGTTCGACGCGTGAGGGTCGCGCTCTTCGTCACGTGCCTGAATGACACGTTCGCGCCTGCTGCGGGGCGGGCGACGGTCGAGGTGTTGGAGCGGTTGGGGCATGAGGTGGTGTTTCCGGAGGAGCAGACGTGTTGTGGGCAGATGCATGCGAACACGGGCTATGGGGATCTGGCGGTGCCGTTGGCGCGGCGGTTCGTGCGGATCTTCGGGGGGTTCGATGCGGTGGTGTCGCCGTCGGCGTCGTGTGTGGGGATGGTGCGCGAGCAGTATCTGCGGCTGGTGGGCGAGACGGTGGCGAATGTCTATGAGCTGTCGGAGTTTCTGGTCGACGTGTTGGGGGTGGAGGATGTGGGGGCGACGTTCGCGCATCGGGTGACGTATCACCCGACCTGTCACGGGCTGCGGGGGTTGGGGTTGGGGGATGCGCCGTTGCGGTTGTTGCGCAACGTGCGCGACATCGAGTTGGTGGAGTTGCCTGAGGCGGAGACGTGTTGTGGGTTCGGGGGGACGTTTGCGGTCAAGAACGCCGAGACGTCGGCGGCGATGCTGACCGACAAGCTGCGGTG
>JANJUA010000037.1 GCA_024710825.1 Solirubrobacteraceae bacterium | reverse complement strand
TCGGCCAGCCCGAAATCGTCGTTCGGGTCATCGGTGATGTAGCGGCTGGGACTCAGGTTGTACTTCGCGGCGGCCAAGGTGGAGGGGGGGACGCGGGCGTGAGGCAGCTCGGACTTCCCCCCGTTGAGCAACCGCAACGCGTCCGGCAGGTCGCTGCGCTCGAGCTGCTCGCGTCGGTCGTCGAGCGAGTATCCGTCGTTGGCCACGCGCACCATCAGAACGTCCACGCCGGAGCGCTCGTTGCTCCAGAACAAGAGCGCCGTCTTGACGCCCGTGTAAGGACGGAACACGCCGCCCGGAAGCTCGACGACGGCGCGAAGCCGGTTCGCCTCGACGAGCCGACGGCGGACCCACAGGGCAGCGCCGGAGTGGCTCGTGAGCACGCCCGTCGGCACGACGGTCGCCGCTCGACCGCCGTCGCGCAGGCGGCGCATCATCAGCTCCACGAACAGGAGCTCCGTCTTGCGCGTCCCACTCTCGAAGCCTCTGCTCCGCTCCACGGCCACCGCACCGGCGAAGGGCGGATTGGCGAGGATGACATCGGCGTCCCGGCGCTCGACCTGTAGGCCGTCTCCGTGGCTGATGGCCGCATCGTCCATCCGGTGGAGAAGCACGTTCGTTCTCGCGACCCGTGCCATCGTGGCATCGACCTCGCTGCCGATATACGGCTGGCCCGGCGCGGCTCCACGGAACTCGTGCGCCGCGATCAGGAAGCCGGCCGTACCGCATGCCGGATCGACGACCACCTCTCCCTCCCGCGGCGCAACCGCCTCGACCATGAACTTGATCAGATGCCTCGGCGTGCGGAACTGGCCGAAGTGTCCGGCGGTGCTCAGATGATTGAGCATGTACTCGAAGACGTCACCGAGAATGTCGTGATGGCGATCCGAGAGCTCGAGGGCGAGCGTGCCGCTCAGCACCTCCCTCAGCGTCGACAGGTCGCGCCAGGTCGAAGCGGACGCGATCTCGGGACTGGCGCCGATCCCGAACTTCGTCTGCACTTCGCGCATGAGCCGCGACACCGCCTGCGCGTCGCCGGCATCGATGTAGCCGATCAGCGTCTTCCAGAGGGCTGCGTCCTCGGTCGCGCGGCCGGCCTCCGCGTCGGCGAGGCGGCGCAGAAGGAGAACCGTGCTGAAGTACTCGATCGCGGTCAGGGGGTTGCTGACCCCGCTGGCCCATATTCTGTCCCAGATGGCGTCGACGTGTCGACGCACGTCGGCGCGCAACATGGCTTTGGTCTCCTTTGCGGCGAGCGGCTCGGCTGCGTTGGAACCTAGCCGAAGGCACCGACGACTCGGCCGTGAGCGGCTGGCCGATGGGATGCCATTAACCCGCGCCGCGCCCACGGGCCTGGCGTTACCTGGGCGCGCGCTGATCATCACGTAGTCGAGCGCCGGAGCTACCGTCATTCGCGTCGATGACCCGCTCGTTCGCCGATGACCGCGCCCTGCTGCTCGACGTCTTCGCCGACGTCGTCACGCGCGCCGAGGGCCCCGAGGCCCTCGCGCTGCACGAGCGCACGGTCGGGCTGGCGCGCGCGGCCAGGGCCGGCGACGCGGCGGCGGGCCGAACGCTGGCCGGGCTCGTGTCCGCTTTGGACCTCGAGGAGGCCGAGGTCCTCGTCCGCTCGCTGACGCGCTGGTTCCAGCTCATCAACCTCGCCGAGGACAACGAGCGCATCCGCCGTGTGCGTGCCCGCGAGCGGCGCGAGGCGCCCTCCGCCCGGCGCGGCTCGCTGCTCGACGCCGTGCGGCGGCTGCGTGCCGACGGGCTCGGCGCGGACGACGTGCGCGCGCTGCTCGCCCAGGCCGAGGTCCGCCTCGTCCTCACCGCGCACCCGACCGAGGCGCGCCGCCGGACGACGATCGAGAAGCTCGCCCGCGTCTTCGGCGTGCTGCGCGACCTGGACGAGCGACCCGGCATAGCGCCGGCCGCCGCGCGCCGCCGCCTCGCCCCGACCGTCGAGGAGCTGTGGGCGTCCGACGAGCTGCGCGCCGTGTCGCTGACCGTCCTCGACGAGGTCCGCTCCAACCTCGTCTGGTTCGTCACCACGCTCGCCGACGGGGTCCCCGAGGTGTACCGCGACCTGGAGGTCGCGCTGGAGGAGACGTTCCCCGGCGAGCACGTCGCCGTCCCGCCGCTGCTGACGTTCGGCTCCTGGATCGGCGGCGACCGCGACGGCAACCCGTACGTCACGCCCGAGGTCACCGCCGAGGCGCTCGACGTCATGCGCGAGCAGTGCCTGCGCTTCCTCGAGCAGCGCGTCGAGCTGCTCGCCGGGCGCGTGTCGCTGTCGGAGCGCATCGTGGGGCCGGTGAGCGGCCTGGACCGCGTCCTCGCGGAGGGCGAGGCGCTGTTCGGCGAGCTGGCCGCCCGGCTGCTGGAGCTCAACCCCGAGGAGCCCTACCGGCGCGCGTTCACGTTCGTCCGCGAGCGGGTGCGCGCGACGCGCCGGCGCGAGCACGGCGGCTACGCCGAGCCCGCCGAGCTGCTCGCCGACCTGCGCGACGTCGAGCGCTCGCTGCGCGAGGGCGCCGGGGCGCTCACCGCGGCGGGCGACCTCCGCGACGTTTTGCGTCAGGTCGAGGTCTTCGGCTTCCACTTCGCGCGGCTCGACGTGCGCGAGCACGCCACTCGGCACCGCGACGCGCTCGACGAGGCGCTCGCCCGCCTCGGCGTCCACGACGGCTACGCCGCCCTGCCGGACGGCGATCGCTGCGAGCTCCTGTGTCGGCTCATCGCCGACCGGCGCCCGCTGATCCCCGCCGACCTCTCCGGCTTCGGCGAGCAGACCCGTACGGTGCTCGGCGCCTTCCGGGCGATCCGCGCGCTCCTGCACGACGGCCATCGGGGCGCGATCGAGGCCTACGTCGTCAGCGGAACCGAGGGGCCCGCGGATCTGCTCGAGGTGCTACTGCTCGCCAAGGAGGCCGGCCTGGCGCGGGCCGGCGGCGACGGGGCCGAGCTGCGCATCGTCCCGCTCTTCGAGGCGGGCGCGACGCTGCGCCACGCCCACGAGACGATGGACGCGCTGCTGAGCCGCGACGTGTACCGGGCGGCGCTGCGCGCGGTCGGCGACGAGCAGGAGGTCATGTTCGGCTACTCGGACTCCAACAAGGACGCGGGCTACGTCGCCTCCGGTTGGGCGACCTACCGGGCCCAGGAGCGCGTCGCGGACACGCTTCGCGAGCACGGCGCCTCGTGGGTCTTCTTCCACGGGCGCGGCGGCGCGCTGGGCCGCGGCGGCGGGCCGACGAACACGGCGATCCTGGCGCTGCCGGCCGGCACCGTCGGCGGCCGGCTGAAGATGACCGAGCAGGGCGAGGTGCTCGGCGCGAAGTACGCGGTGCCCGAGGTCGCCCACCGCGAGCTCGAGCTGACGACCAGCGCGGTGCTCGTCGCCGCCGCGCAGAGCTCGGGAGCCGAGCAGGCGGAGCGTCACGGCGCCGTCATGGCCCGCATGGCCGAGCGCTCCGAGCGCGCCTACCGCGAGCTGGTCCACGACGACCCCGACTTCGTCGCCTTCTTCCACGCGATCACGCCGCTCGACGAGATCTCGCGCCTGCGGCTCGGCTCACGGCCCGCGCGCCGCGCGCAGGGCGGCGGCATCGAGTCCCTGCGCGCGATTCCCTGGGTGTTCTCGTGGACGCAGTCGCGGATCGTGCTGCCCGCCTGGTTCGGACTGGGTACGGCGCTCGCGGACGCGCGCGAGCACGCCGGCCTCGACGTGCTGCGCGAGATGGAGCGCGGCTGGCCGTTCTTCTCCGGCCTGCTCGCCAACGCGGAGATGGCGCTGGCCAAGGCGGACCTGGCGATCGCCCGGCGCTACGTGGAGCTGTGGGACCGAGAGGAGCCGCGCGAGCGGATCTGGGCCCGCGTCGTCGAGGAGTTCGAGCGCACCGAGCGGGAGCTGCTGAGCGTCCGTCGCGAGAGCCGCCTGCTCGACCGGGCGCCGGTCCTCCAGGCGTCGATCGACCGCCGCAACCCGTACGTCGACCCGCTCTCGCTGATCCAGGTCGAGCTGCTGCGGCGGCTGCGCTCCGGGCCGGTCGGCGGCGACGACGGCGAGCGCCTGCGCCGGGTGAGCCTGCTGACGGTCAACGGGATCGCCGGCGGCCTGCGCAACACCGGCTGATCCTCAGGCGAGCACGATGGCGACGACGAGCACGGCGAGCACGATCACCAGGCCGACCCCGGTGATCGTCAGCGGCCGCTGCGCCCGCCAGAACTCGGGCTTGGCGCGGTCGCGACCGTAGCGGCCCTCGGGGGGAGTGCCGACCCAGTCGTCTTCGTCGTCGCGGCTCATGGCCTCGGTCCCTCCGGTGGAGGCGACGGCTGGGCGGCGGCCAGCCGGTCGCCGGCGATCTTGGCCTTGCGCCGAAGCTCGGCCAGGCGGGTCGGGTTGCCGTCGCCCATGACGACCTTGCGCTCGTACAGCGCGAGCCGCTGCGCCGCGTACCGCGCCTCGGCGCGCAGCTCGGCCGTCGACGCGCCGCTCACGCCGGCACCCCGCTCACGCTCGGCAGCGGCCTTCGCATCCGGTCGGCGATCGCCCAGCCGCCGAAGGCGAGCGTCCCGGCCATGCCGGTCGCCGACAGCAGGACCCCCGCGGCGGCGGTCAGCGCCACGCCGTTCGCGCCGAGGATCAAGACGACGGCGGCGGCGCCGACGCTCGGGCCCAAGGGCAGCTGGCTGAGCGTGACCATCGCGATGAGCACCGCGATCGCGTCGAAGAGGGAGGCGTCGACGCCGATCGCGTTGAGCGCCAGCCAGTTGCGGGCGATCTGGGCGAAGACGGCGACGAGCACGAGTCCGATGACGAGCCAGCGACCCTCGAGCGCGCGCAGGATCGCCAGGCCGCTCCACAGCCCCGTCGTCCGCCGCCCGGCCATCCGGTGCAGGAGGGCGAGAGCCCCGCCGGCGCCGCCGACGCACAGCACGGCCGACCACCACGGCAGGCCGAGCGGGCCGAGCAGCGTGACCGAGGTCAGCGCCGCGAGCGCCACCTCGACGGCGACGATCGGCACCTCGGCGACGACGAGGGAGCCGACCCGCGGGCATTGGTCCGGCGCGGATCGCCGCAGCGCCGCGATGCGGGCCGCGACGCCCACGGATCCGTTGAGGATCCCCGCGAGCCCGCCGAGCCCGGACGCGCGGAACACCCCGCGTCGGCAGACCGTCGAGCCGGCCGCGCCGACGCAGAGCCGCCACGCCTCCGCGCGCGACAGCAGCGCCGTGAGCTGCAGGACGACGAAGCACAGCAGCAGCCAGACGGGAGCCGCCGTGAGCGCGTCGAGGAAGACGTCTCGGCGGTCGAAGAGGACGACGACGAGGACGGCGGCCGCCAGGAGCGGGAGCGCAATTCCCACCGCACGACGGCGCTGCGGACTCACTCCCGTAAGCGTACCCGCTACACCAAGGGCCTCATGCTCGCTATGGTGTGCCGCGTTCAAGCCGGGCGACATCGTCCCGGCACCGAAGTGTTCCGCACCGCAGTCGTCGCACCAGCAACCTCCGCGTCTGCAGTTCACCTCACGACAGGAGGCACATCATGGCCACAGGAACCGTCAAGTGGTTCAGCGACGACAAGGGCTTCGGCTTCATCACGCCGGACGAGGCCGGCAAGGATCTGTTCGTGCACCACAGCGCGATCAACGCGTCCGGCTTCAAGACCCTCGACGAGGGCGCCAAGGTGTCCTACACGGCCGAGGCGGGCGACAAGGGCGCCCGCGCGGTCGACGTCACCGTCATCTAGCTGAACGCCGGGGCGCGGGAGCATAGGCTCCCGCGCCATGGCTCGCCGTCCGAAGACCCGCACGCTTGCGATCGTCGGCGGCGTGCTCGTCGTGCTCGTGCTCGCGGCCGTCGGCGGCCGCGCCTGGGTGCTGCGCGACACGACCGAGCCGGTCTCGGTCGACCGCGTGCTCGACCGCTCGCGGGACGAGGACGGAGCTCGTGTCTACGCCTACGCGACCCGCGGCTTCGAGGAGGCGACCGTGCTCGGCACGGTGCGCCACGACTACCCCGACACGACGACCGTCACCGTCGCCTCCGGAGGCTGCGGGGTGAGCCTGCTCTGGGAGGCGCTCGACCGCCGCAGCGAGCGCTGGACCGTCTGCGACGGCGCGCCCCGGGAGCTCACCGACGTGCACTCCTTCTTCGGGCGCACCGACGAGCGGGCCTACGCGTGCCGCGGCACGGCATCGGCCTTCACGTGCCGGCACGAGGAGACCACGCGCACGGACCGGGCGCGAGAGCTGCCGGACGAGACGCTGCGCGTCGACGGACGGCCGGTGGCCACGCGCCACCTGCGCTACGAGAGCCGCATGCGCGGCGCCACGCGCGGCACCGCGACGTACGACCTGTGGCTGGCACGCGACGGCGGTCCGCCGGTGCGGGTCGTCGCCGACGTCTCCAACGAGACCGACACGCCGATCGGCACGGCGGCCGAGTACCGCGAGCGGGTCGAGCTGCGGCTGCGCTCGACGACGCCCCTGGCGCGCTGAGTCCCGTCGCCGCGCGCCGTCAGTAGGTGATGGTGCCGCGTTGGCGGAACGTCGCCTTCGAGAGATCCAGCGGCGCCGAGCCCGTGTACCGGCCGGAGCCCGTCGCCCCCGCGTAGCGCCCGGTCCCTCCGGTGATCCGCACGGTGCCGCTGAACGCCGCGGTGCCGTCGAGCCGGGGGCGCCCCGTCGTCTGCGTCGTCCCGCGCAGCTTGCCGTGGCGATAGCGGATGACGAACGACCCGGTCGCGTTGAGCCCGGCCAGCCGGATCGTCTGCTTGACGCGCCCCGGCCCGAGGTGCGTCGAGCGGACCTTGCCGGCGTAGACGAGGGTCGTGCCCGACTGCGAGCGCTTGTGCACGGTGGCGCGAGCGTCGTACTCGACGGTCTTGGCGGCGGCGGGCGCGGCGGGCACGACGACGGCCGCGACGGCCACGAGGGCGAGCAGGGAGGTTCGCATCGAGGCCGACCCTAGCGCGCATCGACCGGAGAGCAAGCGCGGACGTCGGGGGTGCATCGGCACCCTCCGGATAGGGTCGACCGCATGGCGGGCCGCCGCAGCGCCGGGATACTCCTCTACCGTCACGGCCCGACCGGGCTTCAGGTGCTGCTGGCGCATCCGGGCGGTCCGTACTGGGCCCGACGCGACGTGGGCGCCTGGTCGATCCCGAAGGGCGAGGTCGAGGAGGGGGAGGACCCGTGGGCGGCCGCCGCGCGGGAGTTCGCCGAGGAGCTCGGCTCGCCGCTGCCCGAGGGCGAGGCGATCGATCTCGGCAGCGTGCGCCAGAAGAGCGGCAAGCAGGTGCGCGCCTGGGCGGTCGAGGGGGACCTCGACGCCGACGCGATCGTGTCGGTCGTCTTCACGATGCCCTGGCCGCCGCGGTCGGGGATCGAGCGGGAGTTCCCGGAGGTGGACCGGGCCGGCTGGTTCGATCTCGCCACCGCGCGCGTGAAGCTGCTGCCCGCGCAGGTGCCGTTCGTGGACCGGCTGGAGGAACGTCTGCTAGACGCCCTCGGTCGCTGAGGGCGGGCGCCGCGTCGACGCCTCGCGCTGGGCGCGGTCGACGGCCTGCACGACCTCCTCCGGGTCGTCGACGCCGCCGAAGCGGAACGAGGAGTCGGTCGTGCCCGCGGTGTCGAAGTCGACGGAGCCGACCTGGAGGATGCGCTCGATGACGCCCTGCTCGGTGTTGACGTTCTGCACCCGCTCGATGCGCGTCTGCTGGACCTTGCGGGCGATGATGCCGTGCTGGATGCGCAGTCGCTGCGTCGTGATCGTGTAGACGGTGAACAGGCGGCGCACGAAGCCGATCAGGACCGCCCCGCCCATGACGATCGCCGCGACGAGGAAGGCCCACATCCAGTCGACGCCGTCGCCGGAGATCAGCGTCACGACGGCGGCGATGGCGCCCGCGCCAAGCGCGGCGAGCAGCCCCTGGCCGTAGAGGGCGAACGTCGAGCGCCACGACGGGTGCCCCTGGTAGATGACCTGCTCGTCGGGATGGAGGTCCATGGGCGCGATGCTATCCGCGCGGGCGGGCCGCGTCATCGGCGCTACGCTTCCGCCATGGGACGCCGGGTCGTCTTTTCGGCGTGCTGCGCCGTCCTCGCGCTCGGCGCCGCCGCTCCTGCCGGCTCCGCGAAGCAGAGGCTCCGCGCGTTCGACTCGTGCGCTTCGCTCGTGCGCTACGCCCAGCAGCACACGGCCGCGCGCAGCCCGCTCGCGCCGCTCGCCACGACCGAGGCGCCCGCGCCGGCCGCCGCCCCCGACGGCCGGCCCGGAGCCGAGGCCGACGACGTCTCGACGACGAACGTCCAGGAGGCGGGCGTCGACGAGCCCGACGTCGTCAAGGCCACGGGCAGCCACCTGCTGGCGATCGCGGGCGGCGTCCTGCACGCGGTCGACGCGCGCGCCGCGACGCCGGCCCTCGTCGGCTCGCTCGAGCTGCCCGCCGGGCACGGGCACGAGCTGCTCGTCAGCGGCGGGCGGGCGCTCGTCATCCAGTCGGGCGACCAGGCGGCGATCGGCCTGCCGCAGCCGCGCACGGGGGTGGCGGCGATCGACCTGATGCCCGTCGGCCCGCCGACGACCGTGCTGACCGAGGTCGACGTCTCCGACCCGTCCGCGATGCGCGTCGTGCGGTCGCTGACCTTCCAGGGCAGCCCGGTGGGCGCGCGGCTCACCGGCCACACCGCGAGGATCGTCGCCTCGTCGTCGCCCTACGCCTACGCCGGCGTCGGCGTCCGCAGGCGGGCCCGCGGCTGGATCCCCACCGCGAAGCTGGCCGGGCCGGCGGGCCGCGTGCGGGAGTCCAAGCGGCTGGTGCCGTGCCGCTCGGTCCGTCGGACCGCCGCCTACAGCGGCTCCGGCCTGCTCAGCGTCCTCACCGTTGACCTCGCCAAGGGGCTGCCGGCGGCCGCCGTCGACGCCCTGATGACCGACGCCCACACGGTCTACGCCTCGCCGCGCTCCCTGTACGTCGCCACGCAGCGCCGGAACGCCGCGGGCGCCGACACGGCGATCCACCGCTTCGACGCCTCCGAGCCCGGCGCCACCGCCTACCGCGCGTCCGGCACCGTGCCGGGGCATCTCCTCAACCAGTTCTCCCTGTCCGAGCACGACGGCGTGCTGCGCGCCGCCACGACGCAGGACGGACGGGGCGGGGCGAGCGAGAGCTTCGTCACGACGCTGCGGCCCGAGGGCGGCCGGCTCGTGGAGATCGGGCGCGTCGGCGGCCTGGGGGTCGGCGAGCGGATCTACGCGGTGCGCTTCATCGGCGCGACCGGCTATGTGGTGACGTTCCGGCAGACCGACCCGCTCTACACGCTCGATCTGTCGGACCCGGCGAGTCCCCGCCTCGTCGGCGAGCTGAAGATCCTCGGCTACAGCGCCTACCTGCACCCGGTCGGCGAGGGGCTGCTGCTCGGGGTGGGGCGCGACGCGACCGAGGAGGGGCGCGTGAAGGGCGTGCAGCTCTCGCTGTTCGACGTGTCGGATCCGGCGCTGCCCACTCGCCTGGCGCAGCACACGCTGGCCAGCTCGTCGTCCGCGGAGGCGGAGTGGGACCACCGCGCGTTCCTGTGGTGGCCGGCGGCTCGGCTCGCGGTGCTGCCCGTCTCCGAGCAGGCGTTCGACGGCGCGATCGGCCTCCGCGTGGAGAGGGGCGGGATCGGCGAGGTCGGGCGAGTGGCGCCACGGCAGGGACAGGTGCGCCGCACGACGGTGGTGGGCGACCGGCTCTTCGCCCTGTCGGACGCCGGGTTGGCGGTCAGCGCGCTCGGCGACCTGGCGCCGCAGGCGTGGATCCCCTTCCCCGGCGTGCCGGAGCCGCCACCGGGCCCCAAGCCGCTCCCGGTCGAAGCCGGCTGACGCGCCAGTGGTTCTCCGCAGCGCATCGGCATCGCGGTACGGACGCCCGGCCGGCGCGCGGATAGGACGCTGAGGCCCATGGACGACCCGCTGCTCCTCGACCGCTTCCTGGCGCACCCCGATGCCGTCCGGATCGAGCACCTGGTGATCGACGGCCCGATCGCCGAGGTCTACGCCGCGACCCGGGAGGCCGACTTCCTCGACACGTGGCGCGGGTCGCCTGTGGTCCGTGCGCCCGTCGCCGCCCGCGCGCTGGGCGAGCGGGCCGTCGCCCTGGCGCGGCGCCGCGAGCCCGTCGCGCCGCCCGAGCCCGACAGCATGCGCCTGGCGGACCTGCCGACCCACGGCGACTGGGTGCTGCTGGCCGAGGCGCCGCCGCGCGAGATCGCCTTCGGGGTGGT
>JANJUA010000425.1 GCA_024710825.1 Solirubrobacteraceae bacterium | reverse complement strand
GCAGCACCTCGCCGTCGGCGTGGTGGGAGCGAATCGCCACGCCGTGGCCCGCCCGGCGCGCGTCCTCGGCGCCGAGGACGACGACCGGCAGGACGGCCGCGAGCGCGTCGCCCAGCGCCAGCATGCGCTCGGGGTCGGCGTCCTCGACGCGGAACGGACCGATCGCCGTGCGCCGCAGCGCCAGGCAGTAGGCGTCGCCGAGGTCGGCCACCAGCGTGCGGACGTAGGTGCCGCTCGAGCAGTCGATCTCCAAGCGCGCCTCGTCGCCCTCGCGCCCCAGCAGCTCGAAGCGCGTCACCTCCACCTCGCGCTCCGGGAGCTCGACCGTCTCACCGGCCCGCGCCAGCGCGTAGGCCCGCTTGCCTCCGACCTTCACGGCGCTGTAGGCGGGCGGACGCTGGCGGATGCGCCCCGTGGGCAGGGGTCGGTCGAGATCGGGCACGCGGCCCGTGTGCGCAATCTCCCCCTCGGGGTCGCCCGTCGTCGACGTCCAGCCGAGCCGCGCGACGGCCTCGTAGGACTTCGGCTGGGCCATGAGGAAGCGCTGGGCCCGGGTGGCGCGGCCGACGAGGACCAGCAGCAGGCCGGTGGCGAAGGGGTCCAGCGTCCCGGCGTGCCCGACGCGCGTCTTGCGCGGCAGCCCTCGGCGCACGGCGGCCACGACGTCGTGCGAGGTCTTGCCCGCCGGCTTGTCCATCAGCAGCACTCCGTCCATCGCGCCGCGTGCTCCCGTTTCGCCGCGCGGCAAGCGCCGGCCGCTCAGCCTTCCTGCTCGTCCGCGCCGAGGTCGAGCTGCGCGGCGACGGCCGCGCGCAGGAACGCCACGATCTCGTCGATCCCCAGATCGGTCGAGAAGCCCGCCGCGCGGCGGTGCCCGCCGCCGCCCTGGGCGCGGGCGATGGCGCTGACGTCCACCGTCCCGTCGACCGCGCGCAGCGAGGCCTTGCGGATGGGTGGAGAAGAGCTCCGCTCCCGCACGAGGGCCGCGACGCGCGTGCCCTCGACCGAGCGCAGGTGGTCGACGATGCCCTCCGTGTAGCTCTCCTCGGCGCCCGTCTCGGTGAAGTCCTCCGCCGTGACGTGCGTGAACGTGACGGCGCCGTCGTCGTAGCGCGCGACGCGCTGGAGCGCCCGCCCGAGCAGCTCGAGCTTGGCGAACGGCATTCCCTCGTACAGGCGCCGGTAGATCTTCTCCACGTCGACGCCCTGGTCGATCAGGTCGGCCGCCATCACATGCGCGGTGCGGCCGGTGTTCTCGTACATGAAGCGGCCGGTGTCGGTCACCAGCCCCACGTAGAGCGCCTCGGCCATCTCGCGGGTCGGATCGACCCCCAGGCCCGCCATGAGGTCCCACACCATCTCCGCGGTGCACGAGGCGGACGAGTCGACGTGGTTGACGGTGCCGAAGCGGGTGTTGTCGTGGTGGTGGTCGACGTTGAGCACCAGGGCGCCGTCCGGCTCGATCGGGCTGCGGTCGGCGTTGCCGCAGTCCAGGAAGACGACCGTCCGCTCCGGCAGGTCGGCGGGCGGCGCGGTGACGAGGTCGTCGAAGGCGAAGAAGCGGTACTCGTGCGGCAGCGGGAAGTCGCGGGCGGCGAGGAACATGACGACGTCCTTGCCCAGCGCCGTGAGCGTGCCGTGCATCGCGACGAGCGAGCCGAGCGCGTCGCCGTCCGGGTTCTCGTGGGTGACGAGCAGGAAGCGCTCCCCGGTGCGCAGCTCGTCGAGCACCCGCTCGCGGGTCGTCACGTCCTGGAGGCTCATGAGCCGAGCTCTCGATCGATCAGCCGCTCGAGCCGGAAGGCGTTCTCGGTCGTCTCGTCGAGGACGAACTCGAGCTCCGGCGTCCGCTTGAGCCGCAGCTCCGACGCGACGCGCCGCTGGAGGAAGCCGTGGGCCGACGCGAGCCCGTCCAGCGACGCCCGGCGCGCCTTGCGGTCGCCGAGGACGCTCACGTAGACGCGAGCATGGCTGAGGTCTGGGCTGGTCTTGACGTCTGTCACCGTGACGAACCCGACGCGCGGGTCCTTGAGATGTTGCGCGACAGCGTCGCCGAGGACCTGTCGGACGGCCTCGTCGACGCGACGCATGCGGTCGCTGCTCATCCTATGTCCTCGTCGGAGGTGAAGGTCTTCTGAACGGAGACGCCCTGCGGAAACCTGTCGACGAGCCAGCGCTCCACGGTGTCCGCCGCGCGCTCGAGCTGACCGAACGAGCCGCTCGTCAGCGCGACCGAAAGCCGCGACCGCTGCCACAGGTCCTGGTGCTCGACCTCGGCCACGGCGGCGCCGAAGCGCCCGTGCAGCTGCGCCTTGACGCTCTGGAGCTCCTTTCGCTTGCCCTTCAACGAACCCGCCTCCGGAAAGTGGAGGTCGACCAAGAGCAACGCGAAGTACGCGCTCAAGCCAGCTCGCGCTCGACCCGCTTCGTCTCGTAGGCCTCCAGCACGTCACCTTCCTTCACGTCCTGGAAGTTGCGCAGCACGATGCCGCACTCGAAGCCCGTCTGGACCTCGCGCACGTCGTCCTGGAAGCGACGCAGGGACTCGATCTCGCCGTTGTAGACGACCGTGCCGTCGCGGACGAGGCGCACCTTCGCGTTGCGGCGCAGCATGCCCTCGGTGACGTACGAGCCGGCGATGACGCCGATGCGGGAGGCGCGGAAGGTCTGCCGGATCTCGGCGCGACCGAGCGGGGACTCGACCTCCTCCGGCTCCAGCATGCCCTCCATCGCCGCGCGCAGCTCCTCGATGGCGCGGTAGATGACGGCGTAGGTGCGGATCTCGACGCCCTCGTGATCGGCGAGCGCGCTCGCGTCGCCGACCGGTCGGACGTTGAAGCCGAGCACGACCGCGTCGGACGCGGCGGCGAGCATGATGTCGGACTCGTTGATGCCGCCCACGCCGCGGTGGATCACCTGGGCGTAGACCTCGGTCTGCGGCAGCTTCGCGATCTCGTCCTCGATGGCCTCCAGCGAGCCGGCGACATCGGCCTTGACCACGAGGTTGAGCTCCTTGAGCTGCCCCTCCTTGGCGCGGGTGAAGACGTCCTCCAGCGACACCTTGCGGCCGGAGCGGCGGGCGATCGCCTCCGTCTTGAGCCGGTTGGCCCGGTCGGCGGCCAGCACGCGGGCGCGCTTGTCGCTCTCGACCACGTGGGCGAACTCGCCGGCCTCCGGTACGCCGTCGAAGCCGAGTACCTCGACCGGATCACCCGGCCCGGCCTGCTTCACCCGGTCGCCCTTGTAGTCGATCATCGCGCGGATCTTGCCCCAGTCGGCGCCGGCCACGATGGCGTCGCCGACCTTCAGCGTCCCGCGGTCGATCAGGACCGTGACGACTGGGCCGCGGCCGGGGTCGAGCTTGGACTCGATGACGTGGCCGGAGGCCTCCGCGTTCGGGTTGGCCTTGAGGTCCTCGAGCTCGGCGACGACCTGCAGCGTCTCGAGGAGATCCTCGAGGCCCTGCTTGGTCTTCGCGGAGACGTCGACGTACTCCGTCTCGCCGCCCCAGTCGGCGGGCTGGAGGCCGCGCTGCGTCATCTCGGTGCGCACGCGCGTCGGGTCCGCGCCCTCCTTGTCGATCTTGTTGACCGCGACCACTATCGGCACCTCGGCCGCGCGGGCGTGGTCGATGGCCTCCTCGGTCTGCGGCTTCACGCCGTCGTCGGCGGCGACGACGATCACGACGATGTCCGTGACCTTGGCGCCGCGGGCGCGCATGGCGGTGAACGCCTGATGGCCCGGGGTGTCGAGGAACGTGATCGGCTTGCCGTCATGGCGTACCTGGTAGGCGCCGATGTGCTGGGTGATGCCCCCGGCCTCGCCCGCGGCGACCTCGGTCTCGCGGATGGCGTCCAGCAGCGACGTCTTGCCGTGGTCGACGTGGCCCATGATCGTCACGACCGGCGGGCGGGTGACCAGATCGGCCTCGTCGTCCTCGAAGACCGGCTCGACGTCGAGGTCGTCGGAGGCGTGGACGATCTCGATCTTCTTGTCGAACTCGTCGGCGATCACCTGGATCGCGTCGTCCGACAGCGTCTGGGTGAGCGTGGCCATCTCGCCCAGCGTCATGAGCTTCTTGATGATCTCCGGGACCGGTACGCCGAGGTACTCGGCGACGTCCTTGACCGTCGAGCCCGAGTTGATCCTGACCGTGTCCGTCGCGCCCTGGGCGGCGACGTCCAGCGGGGCGATCGTGTCGTCGTAGGTGCCGCGCCGGCGCCGGCCGCGCCGGATGGGGCGCCGCGGGGGGCCGCCGCCCGGACCGCCGCCGGGGC
>JANJUA010000414.1 GCA_024710825.1 Solirubrobacteraceae bacterium | reverse complement strand
CCGACGCGGAACGTCCGCAGGGTCTCCTCCGTCAGCCCGCGACCGGCGAGGTAGGCCCGCGCCCGGCCCGCCTCGCGCGACTCCCACAGGTGGCGCTCGTAGAACGCGGTGACGCGCTCGACGATCTCGAGCAGCCGCTCGCGGCGCCGGCGCCGCTCCGCCGCCTCCGGGTCCTCGTCGAGCGGCTCGAGCTCGATCCCGCAGCGGTCGGCGAGCCACTCGAGCGAGCCGATGAAGTCCAGCCCCTCGATTCGCTGGACGAAGCCGAAGACGTCGCCCTCCTCGCCGCAGCCGAAGCAGTGGAACATCTTCTTGGAGGCGTCGACGGAGAACGACGGCGTCCGCTCGTCGTGAAACGGGCAGAGCCCCATGTAGCTCGTGCCGGAGGTCCGGCGCAGCTCCGTGCGCTGCCCGACGAGCTCCGCGAAGTCGACCGCGTCGCGGACCTTCTCCTTGGCGTCGTCGGCATAGCGGGGCATCGCTCCTGCAAGCCTACGAGGCGAAGGCCCGGGGCACGGTCAGCTCGGTGTAGAGCCGCAGGCAGAAGCGGTCGGTCATGCCCGCGATCCAGTCCGTCACGCGCTGCGGCAGATCCTCTCCGCCCCGCTCGGGAGGCAGCTCGTCGGGATGATCGGCGTAGTGGTGGAACAGCGTCGACACCGCCAGCTCGATCTTGCGGTGCTCGTCGCGCGCCGGCCGCGCGAGGTAGACGCGCTCGAACATGAACGTGCGCAGGGCGTCCATCGCCGGCCCGGCGGTCGGGCCCTGGACGATGTCGCCGTCGGAGTGCGCGACGAGGTCGCGCACCAGCGCGTCGATCCGCGCCGAGCCGGTCTCCCCCAGCGCCGCGATCGCGTCCGCCGGCAGGTCGCGCTCGCCGATCACCCCGGCGCGCAGAGCGTCGTCGATGTCGTGGTTGACGTAGGCGACGCGGTCGACGAGACGCACGATCCGCCCTTCGAGCGAGGCCGGCGGCTCCATGCGGCTGGAGTGGCGCAGGATCCCCTCGCGCACGGGCTCGGTGAGGTTGAGGTCCTCGAGCACGTCGACGACGCGCAGCGAGTGCTCGAAGTGCCGGAACCCCGCGTGGCCGGCGAAGCGCTCGCGCAGGCAGCGGTCCAGCGCCTCCTCGCCGATGTGTCCGAACGGCGGGTGGCCGAGGTCGTGGCCCATGCCGATCGCCTCGGTCAGGTCCTCGTTGAGGCCGAGCGCCCGCGCCACGGTCCTGCTGACCTGCGTGACCTCGAGCGTGTGGGTGAGCCGGGTGCGGTAGTGGTCGCCCACGGGCGCCACGAAGACCTGCGTCTTGTGCTTCAGCCGCCGAAACGCCTTGGAGTGCACGATCCGGTCGCGGTCGCGCTGGAACGGCGTGCGGACCGGCGAGTCCTCCTCGGGCCGGGCGCGCGCCGCGGGGTAGGAGCGCACCGCGTGCGGCGCGAGGAACGCGTCCTCGAACGCGCGTTGGCGGTCCGCGATCGTCACGTCCGCGAAGCCTAGCCCGCGGACATACCCCCCGCCGGCACATGATGACGAAGATCGAGCGTCACTGAGCGCGGATCGCCGCCTGCGCCGCCGCCACCCGGGCGATCGGCACCCGGTACGGCGAGCACGACACGTAGTCGAGCACGCTGTGGTGGAAGAAGTCGATCGAGTCCGGGTCGCCGCCGTGCTCGCCGCAGACGCCGAGCTTCAGGTCGAGCCGGCCCTGGCGCCCGAGCCACGCGCCCATCCGCAGCATCTGACCGACACCCGGGGCGTCGATCGTCTCGAACGGCGAGCGGTCCAGGATCCGCGTCTCGATGTAGCGGGCGAGGATCCGGCTCTCGATGTCGTCGCGCGAGAAGCCGAGCGCGGTCTGCGTCAGGTCGTTGGTCCCGAAGCTGAAGAAGTCCGCCAGCGGCGCGATGTGGTCGGCGATGAAGCAGGCGCGCGGCAGCTCGATCATCGTGCCGACGGTGAAGTCCTCGCCGTGCTCGAGGCCCTCCTCGTGGGCGACTCGCAGCACCAGGCCGCGCATCAGCTCCAGCTCGCGCTCGTAGGCGACGAGCGGGATCATGATCTCCACGTGCGGGCGCGGGGAGGTGGCCTTCGCCGCCCGGCAGATCGCCACCACCTGCATCTCGTAGATCTCCGGGTGCAGGATGCCGAGGCGGATGCCGCGGGTGCCGAGCATCGGGTTGGTCTCCTGCAGCGCCTCGGCCCGCGCGCGCAGCGCCGAGCCCGGCTCCAGGTCGGCGGGATGCGGGAGGAACTCGTGCAGCGGCGGGTCCAGCAGCCGGATCGTCACCGGCAGGCCCCGCATCGCCTCGAAGATGCCCGTGAAGTCCTCCTGCTGGAGCGGCAGCAGCGGCTCCAGCGCCGCGCGGCGGCCGGCCTTGTCGGCGGCCAGGATGACGTCGGCCATGAGCTGCTGGCGCTCGCCGAGGAACATGTGCTCGGTCCGACAGAGGCCGATGCCCTGCGCGCCGAAGCGGCGGGCGCGCTCGGCGTCCTCGGGGGTGTCGGCGTTCGCGCGCACGCCGAGGCGGCGCAGCTCGTCGCACCAGCCCAGGACGGTCTCGAAGTACGCGTCGGACTCGGGCTCGACGAGCGGCACGTCGTCGAGGGTCACGCAGCCGGTCGTGCCGTCGATGGCGATCAGGTCGCCGGCGCGCAGGACGGTGTCGCCCACCCGCGCCTCGCCGGCGTCGAGGTCGATCTCGACCTCGGAGGCGCCGGTCACCGCCGGGACGCCCATGCCGCGCGCCACCAGCGCCTCGTGCGAGGCCTTGCCGCCCTCGGAGGTCAGGATGCCCTTCGCGGCGTGGAAGCCGGCCACGTCGTCGGCCTCGGTGAACGACCGCACGAGCACGACGTCCTCGGTCGCCGCCACCGCGTCGGCCGCGGTGAAGACGATCCGGCCCTTCGCCGCCCCCGGCGAGGCGGCGACGCCGCGCGCCAGCACCGTGTACTCGGCATCCGGGTCGAAGGTCGGGTGCAGCAGCGCGTCGAGCGTCTCGGGGTCGATCGTGGCGATCGCCGCGCCGCGGTCGAGCAGCCCCTCGCTCACCGCGTCGACCGCGAAGCGCACGGCGGCCTGCGCGGGGCGCTTGGCGTTGCGCGTCTGCAGGAGGTACAGGCGCCCCTCCTCGACGGTGAACTCGGTGTCCTGCATGTCGCCGTAGTGGCGCTCCAACGTGCGCAGGATCTCCATCAGCTGAGCGTGGACGTCGGGCAGCCAGTCGCGCAGCTCGGCGATGTCGCGGGTGTTGCGCACGCCCGAGACGACGTCCTCGCCCTGCGCGTTGGACAGGAAGTCGCCGGACGGCTCCGGGGCGCCGGTGACCTCGTCCCGCGAGAACGCG
>JANJUA010000195.1 GCA_024710825.1 Solirubrobacteraceae bacterium | reverse complement strand
CCCGCCTCGATCAGCCGCTGCGCCCGCGAGCGCGAGCCGAGCGGCTCGGCCAGCACGTGGTCGAGCCGGCGGCCCGCCTGCTCCTCACCGACCGCGACGTTCATCGAGCACGAAGATCAGCGACAGGACGCCGACGGTGATCGCGACGTCGGCCACGTTGAAGGCCGGCCAGTGCGGCAGCTTGAGGAAGTCGGTGACGAAGCCGTCCCGGACGCGGTCGACGACGTTGCCGAGCGCGCCGCCGAGCAGCAGACCGGTGGACAGCCACGCCAGCCGCCTGGTCGCGTGGGCGGCGAAGAGCCAGACGATGCCGACCACCGCGGCGCTCACGAGCACGACGACGAGCCACGACCCCCCGAGCGCGCCGAACGCGATCCCGTCGTTGCGGACGTAGACGAGGTCGAGGAACGGCAGCACCTCGATCGAGTCCCCGCGCACGATGTCGTCACGGACGATCGCCTTGGTGATCTGGTCGACCACCAGCACGGCCGCGACGACCGCCGCGACCCGCCGCCACGCCGCCGCGCGGGTCACCCGCGTATGAGCGCGACGATCAGCGCGCCCACGATCCGGAGGGCGATCAGCGCGAGGATCGGGCTGAAGTCCAGCGGGCCGAACGTCGGGAGGATCCGGCGGAAGGGCGCCAGGATCGGATCGGCCACGCCCTTGAGGAACTCGAAGAGCCCCATGAGATAGCGGTTGTACGGCACCTTCGCGAACGCGAACACGAGCGACATCACGATGTACGCGAAGATCAGCAGCGTCCAGACGTTGAAGAACGCAGCGACGTAGTCGGCGACGTCGTCGCGGGTCACGGCGGCGAGCACGGTCACCGCCGCAGCACCGCCCGGGTGGCCTCGGCGAACGCGGTGCGCAGACCGTGGCGCTCGAGCTCGGCCAGGCCGCGGGCCGTCGAGCCGCCCGGCGAGGTCACCGAGCGCCGCACGGCGAGCGTGTCGCCGCCCCGAGCCTCGATCAGCTCGGCGGTCCCGGCCAGCGTCGCGAGGAACATGTCGGTCGCCTGCGGGGCGGGCAGGCCCGCCTGCACGGCGGCGTCGACCGCCGCCTCGGCCACCAACGCGACGTACGCGGGGGCGACGCTCATCACCGACATGGCCACGTCGACCTGCGACTCGGGCACGACGAAGACGCGGCCGACCTGCTCGAAGAGCTCGACCGCGGACTCCCCGCCCTCGGCGATGCAGGTCACGCCGCGGCGCACCTCGCTGGGGGTGTTCGGGATGGTCCGCACGACGTTGGCGTCAGGGTAGGCCGCCTCGAGCCGCGCGACCCCCACGCCGCCGAGGATCGAGATGACGGTCTTGCCCGCGGTCAGCGGCGCGATCTCGGCCGCCACCGTCTCGAGCTGCTCCGGCTTGTGGGCGAGGAGGATCGTCTCCGCGCGCCGGGCCAGCAGGACGTTGTCGTCGAGGACCTCGCCGCCGAGCTCGGCGACGAGCCGCTCCGCGCGGCCGGGGGCCGGGTCGGCGACGAGCACGGGCCGGCCCCACCCTCGGGCGAGGGCGGTCGCCATGTTGCCGGCACCGATGAATCCGAGCAAGCGCGCTACGACTGGTTGAAGAAGCCCTTTTCGATCAGCCGGGCGCGCTCCTCCGCGGAGATCTCGACGTTGCGCGGCGTGAGCATGAACACCTTGTCGGCGATCCGCTGCATGCCGCCGTCGAGCGCGTAGGTGAGCCCGCTGGCGAAGTCGATCAGGCGCTTGGAGAGGTCGGTGTCGACGCCCTGGAGGTTCAGGATCACCGGGATCGAGTCCTTGAACTTGTCGGCGACCTGCTGGGCGTCGTTGAAGGACTTGGGCACCACGAGGTGCACGCGCACGTCGTTGGAGCGCCCGTTGGCGGCGCGGCCGGGGCCACCCCCGACGGGCCGCAGGACGGTCGTGGGCCGGCCGGCCGGCTCGTCGTCGGCGAAGATGTCGTCGAAGTCGTCGCGCCGACGACGGGAGGAGAGGCGCCGCACGTTCGGGCGCTCGCGGTAGCGATCCTCCATCTCCGACTCGGGCTCGCGCTCGCGCGGGTCCGCTTCGTCATCCTCGTAATCGCGCGCGTCGCGCTCCTCGGCGAGGCCGAAGTAGACGAGCGCGCTATGCCATGAGTCACGGAAGGCCATCGGATCCTGCCTTTCGGGGTTCCGGGAGGAAACCCTGCTAGCGCCGAGTGTAGAGCCGTGAGCCGACCCTGACGACCGTCGCACCCTCCTGTGCGGCGACCGCGTAGTCCTGGCTGGTGCCCATCGAGAGCTCGCGCAGGCCGTGGCGCTCGGCGAGCTCGCGCAGCGCGGCGAACCAGCGGCGGCTGTCCTCGGGGCGCTCGGCCTGCGGCGGCATCGTCATCAGGCCCACGACGGCGACGGGCACGCGCTCCAGGAAGGCGGGCAGCTCGGCGGGCTCGATGCCGGCCTTGCCGGGCTCGGAGGCGATGTTGACCTGGACCAGGACCCGGGTCTCGGGCGTCCCGTGCCGGGCGAGCTGCGCGAGCGCGCTGTCGCTGGCGACGGAGTGGACGTAGCGCACGAGCGGCAGGATCTGCTTGACCTTGCGGCTCTGGAGCTGGCCGATGAAGTCCCACGTCAGCTCGGGGTGGCGCGCGTGCTTGACGGCGAGGTCCTGGGCGCGGTTCTCGCCGAAGATCGTCACCCCCGCCTCGGCGAGGACGTCGACGTCCTCGGGCGTGACGTACTTGGTGGCGGCGAGGATCTCCACATCCGGCCCGACCTCGTCGCGGATCTCGGCGAGGTTGCGGCGGACGTCGTCGGCGCTCGCGGCGATCAGCTCCGCCACGCGACCCCCGCCTGGCGGCCCGTCCGCGCGCCGTCGCGCCGGTGGGAGAAGAACAGCTCGGGCTCGCAGTGGGTGCAGCGCCCGCAGTCGGCGACCTCGTCGACGCCCGCGTCGAGCAGCGCGCGGCGGGCGATGAGGGCGAGGTCGAGGCGGCGTCCGCGGCGCGCGTCGGGATGGTCGGCGAAGGCGGCGCGCACCTCGTCGCCGACCTCGAAGCAGCAGGCGCGGATGTGCGGGCCGATCGCGGCGGCGAGCCGCGGTCGCGCGCCCTCGCCGGTCCGCTCGGCTCCGCCGCCGAGCTGCCGCGCCGCGCCAGGCTCGCCGGCCGGCTCCGCTCCGGGCCCGCCGGGCTCGCGCCCAGCATCCACCCCGCCGGCCTGCTCGCCGGGCGCTAC
>JANJUA010000148.1 GCA_024710825.1 Solirubrobacteraceae bacterium | reverse complement strand
GTGTCGATGACCGGGACGGGCGTCGGGTCGATGCCCTGGAGCACCGCCAGGTAGAGCGAGACGAGGTCGCCGAGCAGCACGAGCGACATCACGCGCTCCACCGCGCTCTGGCCGCGCGAGAGGACGCGCCGGACGGTGTGCGCGTGATCGGCGATCAGCTCGCTGGTCAGCTCGATGCGGCGGCCGATGCGCGGGTGGTTGTCGGCGTCGTCGAGGAACACCGCCGAGAAGCGCCCGAGGCTCGGCGCCCCCTGCCAGCCGACGATCTCGTTGTGGTCGACCTCCGGCAGGTCGCCCGCGAACGCCGGGAGCTTCGCGTTCTCGTTGAGCTGGGTCTTCCAGCGGTAGGCGACGGGGCTCGTGGCGCCCGCTCCGGCGATGACCGGCACGCTGCCGTGCAGGGCGTGGGCCAGTGCCTTCGCCTCGTTGTCGGGGGCGGCGTCAGGTCCCCACCGCGCGCACAGCTCGTCGAGATGGGCGGCGGTGACGTCGATGTCGCTCGCGATGCGCGGCCCGGCGCCGCAGAGCGCGGCGACCTCGAGCGCGGCGACGGTCATGTAGCCGACCGCGGAGCGCGGCTGGAAGCCGCCCGGCACCGGGATCACCGGGACGCCTTCGCGGCGCGCCTCCTCGGCGAGCTCCCCGCCGGTCGTGACGACGACGCGCCTGGCGCCGAGGAAGCCGGCGGCCGCGAACGCGGCAAGCGTCTCCTCGGTGTCGCCGGAGTACGAGGCGCAGAGGACGGTCGTCTCGGGCGCCGTCCAGGGCGGCAGGCCGTAGCTGCGCGCCGAGAGGATCGGCCGCGACGCCTGGTCTCCGAGGCAGACGCGGGCCAGCTCCCCGCCGATCGCCGAGCCGCCCATGCCCGCGACGACGAGCCCGCCCGGCGAGTCCCACCCGACCATGTTCGCCGAGCTGACGCGCCACAGCGCGTCGCGCAGGTGCTCGGGCATGTCGAGGATGTCGTGCAGCTGGCCCGACCCGTCGACGCGCTCGACCGCCTCCGGGCCCAGGGGGTCCGTGGTCTCCACTGGTCCGGCCATCAGAACCTCAGCCCCCCATCCGGGATCTCGACGCCGGGAGAGACCCGTGCGCCCCGTGTCACGACGTTCTCGGCGCCGATCGTGGCGCCCTCGCCCAGAACCGCGCCGCCCGTGATCCGAGTGCGATCGCCGATCCGGACGCCTGCCGCGACGATGCAGTCGCGCAGGACGCAGTCGCTGCCGATCTCGGCGCCCTGGAGCACGACCGAGCGCTCGACGGTCGAGCGGGCGCCGATCGTGACGCCGTCGCCGAGCACGACGAGCGGCCCGACCTGGCTGTCGGCGGCCGCGGCGACGCGCCGGCCGACGACGGCCGGCGGGATCGTCCGGCCCTGCAGGCGGGCGTCCTCGGCGATCGCCAGGTAGGTGCCCGCGAGGCGCTCCGCGACACCGGTGCGAACCTTGCCCTCGACGATGTCGAACGTGCCCTGGAGGTAGCGCTCGGGAGTGCCGATGTCGAGCCAGTAGGCGTCGTGGCCGTAGGCGTAGAGGCCCTGCCCGACGAGCCGCGGCCAGACCTCGCGCTCGATGGAGACGTTGCGGTCGGCGGGGACGAGGTCCAGGAGCGAGCGCTCGAGGACGTAGGCGCCCGCGGAGATGCGGTTCGTGTCGATCTGGTCCGGCGCCGGCTTCTCTACGAACTCCCGCACCGAGCCGTCGTCGTCGGTGCGCACGAGGCCGTACGCGCTGGGGTCCTCGACGCCGACGAGCGCCAGCGTCGCCACGGCGCCGGTCCGCTCGTGCTGCGCGATCTGCGCGGTCAGGTCGAGATCGGTGAGGACGTCGCCGTTGAGCATGAGGAAGCGCTCGTCCAGCAGCTCCTCCGCGTACTTCAGGGCGCCTGCCGTGCCGCGCGGGTCGGGCTCCTCGACGAAGCGCAGGCGGACGCCGTAGGAGGAGCCGTCGCCAAGTACGTTGCGCACCGCGGTGGCGAGGAAGCCGCAGGACATGATGACGTCGTCGACGCCGTGGCGGGTCAGCCACTCGAGCATGAACGCGATGAACGGGCGGTCGACGAGCGGGACGACCGGCTTGGGCACCGTCGAGGTGAGGGGGCGCAGGCGAGTCCCCTCACCGCCGACGAGGATGACCGCCTGCATCAGCTCTGCGGCCTCCCGATGCCCTCGTAGGTGAGGCCGGCCGCCGTCACCGCCGCCGGGTCGAGCGCGTTGCGGCCGTCGATGATCGCCGTGCCCCTCATGCGTGTGGCGACATCCTTCCAGTCCAGCTCGCGGAACTGCTGCCACTCCGTGACGAGGACGACGGCGTCGGCCCCGTCGACGGCCTCGAGCGGGCCGTCGGCGAGCTCGATGCCGGGGATCAGCGCGCGCGCCTGCTCCTCCGCGATCGGGTCGTGCGCCACGATGCTCGCGCCGTCCGCCTGAAGGCGCGCGGAGAGCACGAGCGAGGACGCCTCGCGCATGTCGTCGGTGTTCGGCTTGAACGCCAGGCCGAGCAGCGCGATCCGCTTGCCCACGAGCGATCCGAGGTGCTTCTGGAGCTTGCCGATGACCCTGCGCTTCTGGAGCTCGTTGACCTCGATGACCGCGTTGAGGAGCTGGAAGTGGTATCCGGAGTTCCCCGCCAGCTGCTTGAGCGCGCTGACGTCCTTGGGGAAGCAGTTCGACACGACGGTTCCCCCGGTCGTGACGAACGTGTGGAGTCCGGAGACCTCCATCGAGTAGACGTGCCCGTGATATGGACGCCGCTGGGAGGACGTGACGCGAACCCAGGCGGCGTTGCCGATCCTGCGGTACCCGGTCGGCGCGATCCGCTTCGCCTGGCGGGCGATCGACGCCAGGACGCCGGGACGGTCGCGATGCGGCACGAGGAAGAGCGCTCGCTCGATCTGGTCCGCTCCCGAGATCCGGATCCAGTGCGTGTCCTTCGTCGACTTCGCGGTCCGGCCGATGCGCCGCGAGGCGACGATGCCGAGCGTTCCGAGCAGGCGCAGGACGCCGTCGGCCAGCTCGTCGCTGACCGTGCCCAGCTCGATGGCGACGCTCGGCCCGCCGTTGACGAGCGACCACGAGCCGTCGCCCTCGAACAGGCCCGACAGCAGCGCCTCCTGGCATGCGACCGGCTGGTCCCAGACGTGGTCGGGCAGCCGCTGGCCGTAGCTGTTGGATCCGAGGCCCAGTACCTGCGTCCACCAGCCGGCGAGGATGCGCGACGAGAGCAGGACCTGCGTCGACGTCGGCCGTCGGCGGACGTCAGCCCGGACGCCTCGCGTGCGCCAGAAGCCCGCGACCTCGTCGACCAGGTGCTCCTCGCGCGTGGGGTGAAACGACCATGACAGCCTTCGGCGCGGGCCGTCGGCGGTGCAGCAGCCCTCGGCGAGATACAGGCCGACGATGCGCCAGAACGCCTGACTGCCGTCGATCGTCAGTGGAACGTGCGTCCCGTTGCGCGCCGTGGAGGCCGTCGCACCCTCCAGCGGGATCTCCAGCGCCGCCGCCTCGTCCAGGCGCAGCGCTCCGGACCGGCGGATGTCGCCGGAGCGTGCCGCCGCGCCCCGCGGATGGTCGAGCGCCCGCGTGCGCTCGGCGAGCAGATCGGCCAGATGCCGCGCCTCGGGACGGACGATGACGTCGGCCTCGGTCAGGCCCGCCAGCTCGAGCCCGGCCAGCACGTAGAGCCGGCGCTCCTCCTCGGGATCGACCGCCGCGGGCCGGCCGAGCGCGAGCGGGAGCCGGTCGTCGGTCGTCAGCTCCCGGGCGAGCTTTATCTCCCCCTCCCCGACGACGAACGGATGGTCGGGCGTGCAGACGACCCGCCGGCCCATCTTCGTGCGCACGTCGACGACCTCGTCGGCCTCACGCCGCGTGATCTCCAGCACCGGCAGGTACTCGGGACCGGGACGACCCGGCCGCCAAGCGAGCACCTCGACGTTCTCGACCCCGTCTCGCCAGAGGGACTCGAGCGTCGTCACGCGCGTCCGCCCGGACCGCCTCGCCAGCACCGTCTCTTCGCCGACCAGGCAGCTTCCCCCGTAGCCGATGCCGGCCTGGAGGAACTTCGGGCCGATGCGGTCGTCCAGGCCCATGCCGCGCGCGACCTCGAGCACGTCGGCGCCCGTCTCCTCGCACACGTTGGCGATCTCGTTGATGAAGGAGATCTTCGTCGCCAGGAACGCGTTGGCGGCCAGCTTGACCATCTCGGCGCTGGCGATGTCGGTGCGCACCAGCGGCGCCTCGAGCGGCGCGTAGAGCTCGACGACGGCGTCGCCGGCCCAGTCGCCGTCGTCGCCGACGACCACCCGGTCGGGCTTCAGGAAGTCCGCTACCGCCGAGCCCTCCTTGAGGAACTCCGGGCAGGAGACGTAGCTGAAGCCGGACTTGCCCTGCTCGGCGAAGATGCGCTTGATCGACGCGCCCGTCCCCACCGGGACCGTCGACTTCATCACGAGCGCATGGTGGTCGGAGGCCGGCATCGCCTCCACGACCGCGTTGACGGCGCTCAGGTCCGCGTCGCCCGAGTACGTCGGCGGCGTCCCCACGGCGACGAACAGCAGGCGCGTGTGCTCGAGCGCGTCGGCGATGTCGGTCGAGAAGCGCAGCCGCTCCCGATTGTGGGCCACGAGCTCCTCGAGCCCCGGCTCGTAGATCGGGATCTCGCCCCGCTCCAGGCGCGCCACCTTCTCGGCGTCGATGTCGATGCACCAGACATCGCTGCCGAGCTTCGCGAAGCCGGCGGCGGTCACCAGACCCACGTATCCGGTGCCTATGACACCGATCGGTTCACGTTCAGCCATGCGGCGGAGGAGGCTACCGGGCCTCGGCCCCCGGCACGGCCCTCACGTGCCCGGGCGGCTGAGCGACTGCGCGATGCCGAGCATCTGCTTCTCCGTCAGCGTCTGGAGCAGGGTGTTCGACACCCAGTAGACGCCGTTCTTGGTCTTCCAGGAGACGAGCCGCAGGCGGTCGCCGTCGTAGAACAGCTCGTACTGGCGCCCGCGCATCTCGCGCTTCTCGCTGGGGTCGTCGAGGATCGGCGGCGCCTTCCACGTCGTGCCCTGGATGCCGTAGTACTGCCCGAGGCCCTGGTAGCGCACGACGAGCCGGTAGGCCTTGTAGCGCGTGCCGCCCTTGTCCTTGATCGTGTAGGCGCGCGGGCTCTCGAGATCGGACACGTAGGTCGAGCCGAGCGCCGCGAGCTTCGGGTAGTAGACCGGCAGCGTCTGCTTGCGGGGGCGCATCTTGCCCAGCTTCACGGCCACCTGGATCGCCTGGTCCTCGGCCGGCTGGGCCGCGGCGAAGGTCCCCGGGAACTCCGAGGAAGAGCGCTTGCGCGACTTCTTGCGGCGCTGCGCGTCGCCCTGGCGGGGCTTCGGCTTGCCGCGGGCGCCCTTCGACGCGCGCGTGTCCATGAACTCGTCGACGGTCTTGCGGAGGTCCTCCTCCGTCGCGGTCACGTAGGACTCGCCGACCTCGCCGCGGAAGTGGACCTCCTGGATCGGGTTCTGCGCGGACTCGTAGCCGAGCTTGAGGAGCTGCAGGACGTCCTGGTTGCCCTTGATGTCGGTCTGCGTGTTGCGCGCGAAGACCTTCAGCAGCTCCTCGCGGTCGCCGAAGAGCTTGGTCACGCCGACCTGGTCCTTGGCCTGGCGCAGGAAGTCCTGTTGGCGCGCGGAGCGCACGAGGTCCGTGTCGAAGTGGCGATAGCGCACGTAGTCGAGCGCATCCTGCCCGCAGAGCTTCTGGTAGCCGGGCGGCACGTCGATCGTCGCGTAGTCGTAGGCGCTGCCGTTGGGCGGGTTGTTGTCGTTGTAGTAGCGACGGTCGACGTCGGCGTAGACGCAGCCGAGCGTGTTGACCGCGTCCTTGAAGCCGCCGAAGTTGACGTTGACGACGTGATGGATCGGGATGCCGAGCAGGCGCTTGACGGTCTTGACGGTGAGCTCCGGTCCGCCCAGCGAGTAAGCGGCGTTGATCTTGTCGGTGACGATCCCGCGCTTGGTCTGGATGTCGACCTTCAGGTCCCGTGGGATCGAGAGCACCGCGGTCTCGCCCCGGTCCGGGTCCAGGCGCAGCAGGATGATCGTGTCGGAGCGCACGTCGTTGCCCTGCTGACGGTCGATCCAGCGCTCGTCGGAGCCCAGCAGCATGATCGTCTGCGGCTCGCCGGGCTCGACGTCGGCGAGCACGCCCGGATCCTTGATCGGGCTCGGGCCGCTGAACCGGTCGAACGTGTCGACGAGGCGGTCGACCTCCATCAGCAGCGCGGTCGCCGTCCCCCCCGCGCTGGCGAGCACGATGACGAGCCCGGCGAGCAGGAAGCGCCAGACCACGCCGCGACCGGGCCGCGGCGGGCGGTCCTCGGCCGCCTCGAAGGTGCTCAAGCGAGCCCTCCCTCGACGGCGCGCAGCGGCTGCTGGTCGTCGAGCCGGGCCGGCAGCGTGCGGATGAAGTCGCCCAGCGCCTGCCGGTAGCGCCGCAGCGAGCGCAGCGACACCCACTCCTCCGGCCCGTGGTGGCCCGCGCCGATCGGCCCGAACTCGACGGCCGGGATGCCGGCCTCGAGGAACGAGACCGCGTCCGAGGCGCCGTCGCGGCCGATCGAGAGCGCGTCGCCGTCGACGTTGCGCCCCACCGCGTCGCGCAGCGCGAGCACGTACGGGTTCGAGCGCGAGACGATCGCCGGCGCGCGGGTGAAGCAGCGCACGATCCGCAGGTCGGGGATCGAGCGGATCTCGGCGAGGATGTCGCCCGGGTCCTGGTTGGGCAGGTAGCGGATGTCGACGTCCATGCCGCACGAGTCCGGCACCTTGTTGAAGGCGTCGCCGCCCACGATCCGGGCCAGGTTGATGCTCGGGCGGTCGAAGAGGTCGGAGCTCATGCGGCTGAAGGGCAGCGTCTCGATCCGGCGGAAGGCGTCGTAGGCCTTGAGGATCGCGTTGTCGCCGAGCCACGGCGTCGAGCCGTGAGCGGCCGTCCCGGAGACTTCGACGCGCACCGCCAGAACCCCCTTCGCCTGCAC
>JANJUA010000138.1 GCA_024710825.1 Solirubrobacteraceae bacterium | reverse complement strand
GCCGTGACGCCGCCGTTCACGACGCGCAGCGCCGACCTCGGCGACGGGTGGGCGTCCACGCCGGTCTACCCGCGCGGCTCGATGGGCGCGGGATCGCGGGTCGTCGGGCCCGCCGTCGTCGAGTTCGACGAGTCGACCTGCGTCGTGGCACCCGGATGGCAGGGCGTCGTCGACGACGCAGGCACGCTGATCCTCGAGGAGGCCTCTTGACCACGACGCACGCGATCGACGCGGTGACCCTCTCGGTCCTCGAGAGCGCCCTGGCCGGCATCGCAGAGGAGATGGGCATCGTGCTCATCCGCAGCGCGTACTCGTCCAACATCAAGGAGCGCCGCGACTGCTCGGCCGCCCTCTTCGACGCGGCCGGACGGATGGTGGCCCAGGCGGAGCACATCCCGACTCACCTCGGCGCGATGCCCGAGGCGGTGGCGAGCGTCATGGCCCATGACCCGCGCCCGGGCGACGTCTTCGTGCTCAACGACCCCTACAGCGGATCGACGCACCTGCCCGACCTGACCCTGGTCTCCACCATCGACGTCGACGGCGAGATCGTCGGCTTCGGGGTGACGCGCGCACACCATGCGGAGATCGGCGGCATGCGACCGGGCTCGATGCCCAGCGACTCGCGCGAGATCTACCAGGAGGGGCTGATCCTGCCGCCGACGCGACTCGTCCGCGACGGAGTGGTCGACGACGCGATCCTCGCGCTGATCTGCGCCAACGTCCGGACGCCCGACATCTGCCGTGGCGACCTGCGCGCTCAGATCGCCGCCAACCAGGTGGCCGAGGTTCGCCTGCGCGCTCTCTTCGAGCGCCACGGCGCCGACCTCATGCTCGGAGTCTTCGACGCGGTCCTCGACTACGCCGAGCGCCGCGCCCGCGAGACCCTCGCGCAGCTTCCCGACGGCGTGTACGAGAGCGCCAGCGAGCTCGAGGGCGACGGCACCGAGGACCGCGACATCGCCATCCGCGTGCGCGTGACGATCGTCGGCGATCGCATGGTGGTCGACTTCGCGGGCACCAGCGGCGCGGTACCTGGCAACGTCAACTGCCCGCTGGCCGTCACCCGGTCGGCGTGCCTGTTCGTCCTGCGACTGCTCCTGTCGGCGGACGTGCCGGCGAACGCCGGGACGCATCGCGTCATCGACGTGCTCGCCGAGGAGGGGAGCCTGGTCCACGCGCGCCGCCCGTCCGCGGTGGTCGCCGGCAACGTCGAGACATCGCAGCGCGTCGCCGACACGGTCGCCCTCGCGCTCAGCGCCGCCGTCGACCTCCCGGCCTGCGGGCAGGGCACGATGAACAACCTCATCATCGGCGGCGGCGGATGGAGCTACTACGAGACGATGGGCGGCGGCCAGGGCGCGAGCGTCCGCGGCGACGGCGACTCCGGCGTGCATGTGGGCATGAGCAACACGCTCAACACGCCCACCGAGGCTCTCGAGCTCGAGTACCCGATGCGCGTCGAGCGCTACGAGCTGACCGGCGGTCGGGGTGGATGCGGTCGCCATCGTGGCGGTGACGGGCTCGAGCGGACGATCCGGCTGCTCGAGCCCGCCAGCGTCTCGATCCTGTCGGACCGACGGCGCCATCGCCCCGCCGGCGCCCGCGGCGGCGAGGCGGGCGACTGCGGCGAGAACCTCCTCAACGGCGCGCCGCTGCCGCCGAAGACGAGCTTCGAGGGCCGCGCCGGCGACCTGATCACGATCCGCACGCCGGGCGGCGGCGGCTTCGGCGACCCGGCGGAGGCGGCGCGATGACCGTCCTCTGCCCCCAGCCGGCCGACACCCACGACGCGATGTGCTGGTCGATGGTCGAGCGGCTCGGGCTCACCGAACGCGACGCGCAGCTGCTGCTCGCGCCCTACCGCGAGGTGCTGGTGTCCCTGCCCGTGCGCCTGTCGGACGGCACGGTGCGCTCCTTCCGGGGCTATCGCGTGCAGCACAACGGCGCGCGGGGCCCGTTCAAGGGCGGCCTGCGCTTCCATCCCGGCCTCGAGCTCTCCGAGGCGCGCTCGCTGGCGCGCCTCATGACCTGGAAGGCCGCGCTGATCGACGTCCCGTTCGGCGGCGCCAAGGGCGGCGTCGACTGCCCCGCCGACCTGCCGCCCGCCGACCTGCAGGCGATCGCGCGCGCCTATGTCGCTCGGGTGGAGCGACTGATCGGCCCCACCCGTGACATCCCCGCCCCGGATCTCGGCACCAACAGCGTCGTCATGGGCTGGATGATGGACGAGTACGCCAAGTTCCACGGCCCGACGCCGGCGATCATCACGGGCAAGCCGGTCGAGCTCGGCGGCCTGCCCGCGCGCGAGTCGGCGACCGGACGTGGGCTGGCCCACCTGGTGACGCGGGCCGCTGCCGACGTGAGCCTGCCGCTCGACGGCGCGCGGGTCGCGATCCAGGGCTTCGGCAACGTCGGCTCGTGGGCCGGGATCGAGCTCCACGCGCGCGGCGCGCGGATCGTCGCGGTCAGCGACGAGAGCGGCGCCATCACCCGCTCCGACGGCATCGACCCCGCCGGGCTTCTCGCCCACCTGCGCGGGGCGCCCCTGTCGACCTACGGCCCGGCCGAGGCGCTCGACCCGGCCGACCTCGTCGCGGTCGACTGCGACATCCTGATCCCGGCCGCGCTCGGCGGCATGATCGGCGCCCAGGACGCGGAGCGCGCACGGTGCCGCATCGTGGCCGAGGGAGCGAACGCTCCCTGCACACCGGCCGCCGACGACGTGTTCCGGCGCAACGACGTCACGGTCCTGCCCGACATCCTCGCCAACGCCGGCGGCCTCTACGCGTCGTACCTCGAGTGGGTCCAGAACCTCCGCCACCAGGCCTGGCGCGGCGGCGAGGTCGACTCGCTGCTGGCCGAGACGCTGAACCGGGCCTACGACGACGTCGCCAAGCACGCCGACCGCACCGGCGACAGCCTGCGCGTCGCCGCGTGGGAGGTGGCGATACGACGGGTCCTGGCCGCCGTCGACGCGCGCGGAGCCGGGGCATGAGCGATCAGGTCTACGAGCAGCTCCGCGACGTCGAGCTGCCATCGCTCGGCGAGTCGGTCACCGAGGCGACCGTGCTCGACGTCCTCGTCGGCCCCGGCGATGCCGTGAACGCCGGCGATCCGCTGGTCGAGGTCTCGACCGACAAGGTCGACGCCGAGATCCCCAGCCCCGCGACCGGCACCGTGGCCGAGGTGCTCGTGGCCGCCGGAGACGCCGTCGCGGTCGGCACGACCGTCGTGCGGCTCGACACGGCGGCGGAGCCCGACGGGGTCGTCGCCGCAGCCGATGACGAGGCCGAGGCGATGCCCGCGGCGGAGTCGGGCGATGCCGCGACGTCTCCCACCGCCCCCGATGGGACTCGCGCGGCGGGCCGCGCCACCCCCGTCGCCGCGCGCATGGCGGCGGCCCACGGCGTCCCCGCGGAGGCCATCGAGGGCTCCGGGCGCGCCGGAACGGTGACCAAGCGCGACGTCCTGCGCCACGTCGAGGCGCTGGCTGAGCGCGGGGCGACCGAAGCCGACGCGATCCGTGCGCCTCGGGAGCTCCGCATGCGCGGCGGCGAGGCGATGCTCGTGCGATACATGGACGAGAGCCGCACGGTGCCCACCGCCACCACGCAACGCGAGGTGTCGGCGGCCGTGCTCGTGGAGCGTCGCGCGGCGCTCAAGGCCGCCGGCGTACGCCTCTCGTACACGCACCTGATCGCCTGGGCGCTGGTCCGGGCGGTGTCTGCCGTGCCCGCGATGGTCCACCGCTTCGCGGAGCGCGACGGCGTCCCCACGCGCATCGACGACGGCGCGGTCAACCTCGGCATCGCCGTCGACGTCCGTCGCGACGACGGCACGAGCACGGTGCTCGTGCCGGTGCTTCGGGGCGCCGACCGGCTCGACGCCGGCGGCTTCGTCAGCGCCTACGACGACCTGGTGGCACGCACCCGCGCCGGCGACCTGTCGCCCGACGACCTGAGCGGGGCGAACGTCACGCTGACGAACACGGGCGGGTTCGGCTCGACCACGGGGATGCCGCGGCTCCTCGCCCGGCAGAGCGCGATCATCGCCGCCGGCGGCATCGGAGTGCCGGCCAGCCTGCGCCACCTGGCCGCCGAGCTCGGGGTCGCCCCCACGATGTGGCTCGCGTCGACGTACGACCACCGCGTCATCCAGGGCGCCGACTCCGGCCGCTTCCTCGGCGCCGTCGACGCGCTGCTCCAGGGCGAGCACGGGTTCTACGAGGACGTCTTCGGGTCGCTCGGCGTGCCCATGCCGGCCCGCACGCCGGATGGGCCCCGTCCCGGCGCGCCGACACGTTCCGCCGCCGCGGTCGACGACGAACGCGCGATGAGCACCGCGATGGCCGCCGCGCAGCTGCTCTCCCAGCTACGCCGTCGGGGCCACCTCGCGGCGCACCTCGACCCCCTCTCGCCGGCGCCGATGCTGCCGGCCGAGCTCACGCCCGCCGCCCACGGCACCGACGAAGCCGCCCTGCGCACCGTGCCGGCCGGGCTGCTCGGCGGGGATCTGGCCCGCCACGGCGACGCCGCCTCCGCGCTTGCCCATCTGCGAGAGGTCTACTGCGGCACGACCGGCTACGAGTTCGAGCACCTGGCGGATCCCGAGCGCGTCGCCTGGTGGCGGATGCAGGTCGAGCGCAGGCGCTCGGATCCCCTCAAGCCCGACGACGCCCGGCGCGTGCTCCGTCGACTGATCGAGGTGGACGACTTCGAGCGCTACCTGCAACGGACCTGGCTGGGCCAGAAGACGCTCTCCGTCGAGGGCCTGGACGTGACCGTGCCGATGGTCGAGGAGCTCGTGCGTCTCGCCGCGACCGATCGGGACGGCGAGGTCGTCATCGGGATGGCGCACCGTGGGCGCCTGGCGCTGCTGACCCACATCGTCGGCATGCCGCTTGCGCGGCTCTTCCGCGAGTTCGACGCCTATGCCGACGCCGAGGTCGCAGTCCCGCAGGGCACGACCGGCGACGTCAAGCAGCACCTCGGCGCGCGAGGCGTCTACGGGCGCGAGGACGGAGCGACGATCGCCGTTCGGCTGCAGCCGAACCCGAGCCATCTCGAGTTCGTGACGCCGGTCGCGCTCGGTGTCGCCCGAGCGCTGCGGACCGCGGACGCGGAGGGGCGCGCCGCGCTGCCGATCCTGCTGCACGGCGATGCGTCGTTCCCGGGCCAGGGCGTGGTGACGGAGACGTTCAACCTCGCGCGGCTCCGGGCCTACGAGGTCGGCGGCGCCGTCCACATCGTGCAGAACAACCAGATCGGCTTCACGACGGAGCCCGCCGACGGTCGCGGATCGACATATCCGACCGACGCCGCCCGCGGCTCGACGGTTCCCGTCCTGCACGTCAACGCCGAGGACGTCGACGCCTGCCTGCACGCGGTCCGACTGGCACGCGCCTACCAGCGCGAGTTCGGCGACGACGTGATCCTCGACGTGGTCGGCTACCGACGGCTGGGACACAACGAGACCGACGAGCCGGCGTTCACGCAGCCGCGCCTGTACGAGCAGATCCGTGCGCGGCCGCGCTTGGTCGACCGCTACGCCGAGGCGCTCATCGCCGGCGGCGTCGCGTCGGCGGCGGAGGTCGAGACGTGGCGCGCCGAGAGCCGACAGCGTCTCGACGACGCCCTGGACTCGTCCCGCGCCGCTGCCCCGGTCGATCCACGCCCGACGGCCGAGCCTCTCCCCTCGCCGGAGCCCGACGAGGCGATCCTGCGGCGCGTCAACGCCGCGCTGCACACGCTCCCCGACGGGTTCACGGTGCACCGCAAGCTCGACGCGCTCCTCGCGCGACGGCGCGACGCGCTCGCGGACCCGGGGCGGGCCGCGATCGACTGGGGTCATGCCGAGGCCCTGGCGCTCGCGGTGGCCGCCGACGCCGGAATCCACGTCCGGCTCAGCGGCGAGGACACCCAGCGCGGCGCCTTCACGCAGCGCCACCTCGTCCTGCACGACGTCCACGACGGGCGACGCCACTCCCCCATCTCGGCGCTGGGTCGACCCGGCGGCGTAGAGATCATCAACAGCCCGCTCTCCGAGCAGGCGCCGGTGGGGTACGAGTGGGGCTTCAGCACCGCGCTGCCGAACGCCCTCGTGCTCTGGGAGGCGCAGTTCGGCGACTTCGCGAACGTCGCCCAGACTGTCGTCGACAACTTCGTGAGCGCCGCCCACGCGAAGTGGGGCATCGACTCGGGCCTCGTGCTCCTGCTGCCCCACGGCTACGAGGGCGCCGGCCCGGAGCACTCTTCGGCGCGTCTGGAGCGCTACCTCGGCCTGTCGGCC
>JANJUA010000048.1 GCA_024710825.1 Solirubrobacteraceae bacterium | reverse complement strand
GACGAGCGCGGTCCGCGACGCCGCCAACGGCGCCGCGTTCGCCGCCGAGGTGCGCTCGCGCCACGGCTTCGACGCGCGAGAGCTCTCCGGCGACGCGGAGGCGCGCCTCACCTACCTCGGCGCGACCTGCCGCCGTCCTCGCGGCCGGCCGGCGCTCGTCGTCGACGTCGGCGGCGGCTCCACCGAGCTGGTCGTCGGCGCGGGCGACGCGCTGCGCTTCCACGTCTCCACCCAGGCGGGCGTCGTGCGCCAGACCGAGCGCCACCTCCTCCACGACCCGCCGCTGCCCACGGAGCTGCGGGCGCTGACCGACGACGTGCGCGCGATCTTCGCCGCCGCGGTCCCCGAGGCGGCGCGCACGCTGCCGGAGTCCGCCGTCGCCGTCGCGGGCACGGCGACGTCCCTCGCGGCGCTCGAACTGGCCCTGGAGCCCTACGACCCCCGGCGCGTCGAGGGCCATGTCCTCGACCTGTCCGCCTGCGAGGCGCTGCGCGACCGGCTCGCCACGATGACGCTTCCCGAGCGCCGCGCGCTGCCCGGCCTGCACCCGGACCGCGCGCCGGTGATCGTGGCGGGCGCCGTGCTGCTCGTGGAGGCGCTGCGCCGCTTCGGGCTCGACCGCGTGGAGGTCTCCGAGCACGACCTTCTGTACGGGGCGGCACTCAGCGGCCCCGGATGAGACGGAAGCCGCCCCTCGAGAGGGACGGCTTCCGAAAGTGGCCCCGACAGGACGGGCAGGGGTACGTGCCTTGCAGGGGCCGTTCGTGTGGCTCGGACGGCGGGAGGCGCCGATTCGATACGGCTTCGTCCGAGCCTATGCATCGAGCGCTCGCGGCCCAGGCCTCGCGGCACAGACGCGGTGCACCCGACACACCGGAGTATCTATCTCGGGCGCCGACCCCACAATCGTACGAACGTCCACGTTTTCACCCAGAACTGGTGAGGTCACCTCACCTGCCGCGGAGCTACGCGAGGTTCGCCTTTCGCGGATACACCACCTGCGGGTCGGTCAGCACGTTGACGAGCGCGGGCCGGCCGGCCTCGAACGCTCTCGCGAGCGCCGGCTTGAGATCGGAGGGCTCGCGCACGAGCTCCCCATGGCCGCCGAGCGCCCGCACGATGTCGTGGTAGGGCGTCTCGGGCCGCAGGTCCGCCACGACCGAGTAGCCGTAGAGGAACTCCATCGGGTGCTTCTCGAGCGCCCAGATGCCGTTGTTGCCCATCACGCCCACGACGTTCACGCCGTGGCGGGCGAGCGTGTCGAACTCCATCGCGGAGAAGCCGAAGGCGCCGTCGCCGAGCAGCAGGACCACCTGGCGGTCGGGTCGCGCGAGCTTTGCCGCCAACGCATAGCCCGGCCCGGCGCCGAGGCAGCCGAACGGGCCCGGGTCCAGCCAGCAGCCCGGCTCGTAGGAGTCGATCACGCGGCCGGCGTAGGAGACGAAGTCACCGCCGTCGCCGATCACGATCGCATCGCGGTCGAGCATCTCGCCCAGCTCCCGGTAGAGGCGCATCGGGTGCAGGGGCGAACGGTCGTCGGCCCGGTCGGCCTCCTCGGCCGCGCGCTTCTCGATCTCCTCGGCGCGCAGCGTCTCGACCCACGACTCGCCGCCGCGCCCACCGGCCGTGCGCAGGGCGTCGAGCGTCGCCGCCACGCCGCCGAAGAGCTCGACGTCCGGCGTGCGCGCCGGGGTGCGGGCCGGCTGCGCGCCGTCGACGACGACGATCTTCGTCTCCTCGCCGAACGCGCCGCCGAAGCCCAGCCGGAAGTCCATGGGCACGCCCACGACGAGCGCCACGTCGGCGCCCTTCAGCCCGGTGCCTCGCGCGCGGGAGAAGGCCAGCTCGTGGTCGGCCGGGATGCAGCCGCGCGCCTGCCCGTTGACGAAGACCGGGATCCTCAGCTCCTCGACGAGCGCGCGCAGCGCGTGCTCGGCACGCGCCCAGTACAGCCCGGTGCCGGCCATGACGACCGGCCGCTCCGCGTGGCGCAGCAGCTCGACGGCGCGCTCGACGCCCTCGGCGGCAGGCGTGTCGCGCGGGTCGGGGATCCGCGCCTCCGACGGCGGCTCGGCGTCGAGCTCCATGAACACGAGGTCCATCGGGAAGTCCACGAACGTGGGGCCGGTCGGCGCGCTGGCCGCCGTGACGATCGCCTCGTCGACGAGCCACGGGATCTCCGCGGTCGACGTGGGGGTGCGGGCCGACTTGGTCAGCGGCGCGACGAACGGCACGTGGTCGATCTCCTGCAGCGAGCCCTGCCCCCAGCGCATCGCCGGCGCTCGACCGCCGAGGACGACGACCGGCGAGCCGTTCTGCTGCGCCGACCCCAACGCGCTCATCGCGTTGGTCACGCCGGGGCCGGCGGTGACGGCGGCGACGCCCGGCTCGCGCGTGACCTTCGCCCAGCCCTCGGCCGCGAACGCGGCCGCCTGCTCGTGGCGGACGTCGACGAGTCCTATGCCTTCCTCGCGGCAGCCGTCGTAGATCGAGAAGAGGTGTCCTCCCGAGAGCGTGAACAGCTTCGTCACGCCGTGCGCCTTGAGGCGCTTGGCCACGAGGCGTCCGCCGTGCAGCCTGGTCTCCTGCTGGGTCTCTGCGGCCATCGGCACAGCTTACTGAACGACCACGTTCAGCGCGACCCCACCGCGCGCGATCGACGCGCCGGCGCGCGCGTTCGACATGGGGAGACTGTCGCCCAATCGCGCTTGACGTCAGGAGGTAGGCTTGCGCTGCGGTCCAGCGAGCCCGAGGCAGGAGGCACGACATACCAGCCGTTCCACCACCCAAGCGGCACCCGTACGCCCAGTGGGCTCCGGATGCACGCACGTTGGATCTCGTCGGCGACAAGTGGACGCTGCTGATCGTCCGCGACCTCGTCATCGGCCCTCGCCGGTTCGTCGAGCTCCAGCGGGTGCTGCCGGGCATCTCGACCGAGCAGCTTCGCTCGCGGCTGAACCGCATGGTCGCCGACGGGCTGCTCATTCGCCAGCGATACCGAGAGGTGCCGCCGCGGGTGACCTACCAGCTCACCGAGCGCTCACGCGCCCTCGCACCGGTGATCGCGGAGCTGTCTCGCTGGGGCTACGCCTGGGCCTGGACGCCGCCGCGGGAGGGCGAGGCGATCGACATCGGCGCCATCTTCCGGGCGACTCCCGAGCTGCTCGCCGCGACCGGCGCCGAGGGAACGGTGGCGCTGCGCGTCGATGACCGCACCCACGTGCTGCGGCTGAGCGGCGGCACCGCGGAGCTGGTGGTGGACGGCGGCGAGGATGCCACGGCGACGCTCGCGGGCAGCGAGGCCGCCTGGGTCACCGCGCTCTCGCCCGACGGCGACCCCACGGCGCTCGAGGTCGAAGGCGACGCCCAGCTCGCCGCGGTCGTGCTCGACGCGCTGCGCTCCCCGGTGACCAACAACCACTCGACCGTCCGCGCCGCCTAGCGCCGCCGAGCCGGACGGGCGCCCTACTCGCAGACGCTCACGCCGACCGCCCCGGCGAACAGCCCGGCCGCCTGCACGATGTCCGGCCACGGCATCCGGACGCCGCGCAGCCGGTCGGCGCCGCGCAGGTCATGGAGCTCGCATCCGCGCAGCTCGACGTCCTGGAAGCGCGCCCCGCGCACGTCGCCGCGCACGAGCGAGCAGCGTTCGAAGGTCACGCTCCTCAGGCGCGCCTCCACCAGGTCGAGCTCGGTCAGCAGGCAGTCGCGGAAGACGACGTCCTCGAGCTTCGCGTGGCGCAGCGCGACGAGGTCGGCGCGGCAGTCGGTGACGAGCACGCTTCGCCACAGCCCCTCGGCCCACTGAAGGCCGGTCATCCGGCAGCCGCGCAGCTCGACCCGCATGAGGGTGGCGCCTCGAGCCCGGACGTTGGCGAGGTTCGCGCCGACGAAGGCCGCGTCGACGAAGCCGCCGCCGTCCAGCTCAGCGCCCGCGAGATCGCCGCGCTCGATCACGACCTCGCGGAAGTCGACGCCGCGCAGCGACGCTTCGCGCAGGTCGACCTCGGCGAGCCGACGCTCCTCGACGCGGCCGTCCTCGAGCTCCGCCGGCTCGAGCGGGGCGTCCGCGAGAGCGACGGGAATCCGGGGGCGCGACGGCACGCCGATCAGCCGCGGCGCATCAGTCGTCCGACCGCGGCCATGAGCTCCTGCGTCTTCGCGTCGCGATCCTCTTCGCCCGCGCCGAGGACGCAATGGGCGGCGTGGTCGTCGAGGAGCCCGAGAGCGACCTTGTCGAGCGCCGCCTGGACGGCGCTGATCTGGGTCAGGACGTCGATGCAGTAGCGGTCCTCCTCCACCATGCGGCCGACCCCGCGCACCTGCCCCTCGATCCGGTTGAGGCGCTTGAGGAGCTGGTCCTTCGTCGCGGAGTAGCCGCGCTCGGCGGCTTGGGTGGAGGCCATGCCCTCAGTGTATACCCCTGTGGGGTTTCTTCAGCGAGGCCGCCGCGCCTCGGCCGTCAGCTCGGCGACCACCGACCTCAGCGTCGAGAGCATCAGGCGATGCGCCTGCTCGCGCGTCACGTCGCCGCGCAGCCAGTCGCTGAGCGCGACGGCGCAGAAGCCGGTGTAGGCGCGCAACGCGAAGCGCGCCGCGGGCGGCGGCTCGCCGTCGCCGAAGCGGTTGCCGAGCATCCGCTCGACGATGGCGTCGCGCAGACCGTCGAGCGCCGACGCGAGCGCCGGGTCGTGCCCGAAAGGGCCGGCGCCCACCAGCGCTCCGACGGTGTTGCGGTGGCGCGCGAGGAAGTCCATCACCGCGTCGAGGTTCGCCGCCATGAGCCGCTCCGGCGGCAGCGACGGATCGGCGATCACGGTCGCCGCCGCTTCCTCGGCGAACCGCTCGACGACCGCGAGGAACAGCCGGCGCTTGTCGCCGAAGTAGTGGGTCACGAGCGCGCGGCTGCTGTGCGCCGCCCGCGCGATCTCGCGCAGCGAGACCTCCTCGTACGGGCGCGCCGCGAAGACGTCGGTCGCCGCCGCCACGATCTCCCGGCGGCGCTCGTCGGGAGAGAGCCGCCGGCGGCGGCCGGATAGCTCGATTCCAGGCAGGGGCGGCACCCTATCTCGACGGATACCCGGGGTGGGACTCGAACCCACATGCCCTCACGGACAGCCGGGCTTAAACCGGCCGCGTCTGACCAATTCCGCCACCCGGGCGAGCGCAACTTCCACCGCAACCTAACCGTTCCCGCAGTGTTCCCTCCACGGAACCCCGTCGATGGAAGTCTCCGCCTTCAAGCCCCAGGCCCTCTCGGGCCTCCGGGGCCCCACCCCACTTCTCCGGCTGCAGTCCGACGAGCGGCTCGTCGCCCTCACGCGCCGCGGCAACCAGGCCGCGTTCGAGGCCCTCGTCGGGCGCTACCAGTCCCGGCTGCTGGCCTTCTGCCGACACATGCTCAACTCGCGCGAGGACGCCGAGGACGTCCTCCAGGAGGTCTTCGCCGCGGGCTTCAACGCGATGGTCTCCGACGAGCGCCCGATCAACGTGCGGCCATGGCTGTACCGGATCGCGCGCAACCGCTCGCTGAACCACCTGCGACGGCAGACCGCGATCGGCGTCGACTCGATGGACGTGCACCTCGCCGAGAACGGCCAGACGACGGCGGACAAGGTCCACAAGCGCGAGGAGTTCCGCCAGCTCGTCGGCGACGTCCAGGAGCTTCCGGAGTCCCAGCGCACCGCGCTGCTGCTGCGCGAGATCGACGCTCTCTCCTACGACCAGATCGCCGACGTGATGGAGACGACGATCCCGTCGGTCAAGTCGCTGCTCGTGCGGGCGCGCGTGTCGCTGGCCGAGATGTCGGAGGCCCGCAGGCTGACCTGCGACGAGGTCCGTCAGGAGCTCGGCGAGGTCGCCGAGGGGCTGGCTCGGATGACACCGCCGGTCCGCCGCCACCTGAAGGGCTGCCAGCGGTGCGCGGACTTCCGCCGGCAGCTCAAGGACACCAACAAGGCGCTCGCCGCGATCATGCCGGTGGCCCCGCTGCTGTTCTTGAAGAAGTTCGTCCTCGCGCAGCTCGGCACGACCGCGTCCGCCGGCGGCGCCAGCGCCGCGGCCGGCGCGGCCGCCGCCGGGACCGCGTCCGCGGGCGCCGCGAGCGTCCTGAGCGCGAGCGTCGGCACGATCGCGTCCAAGACGGCC
>JANJUA010000026.1 GCA_024710825.1 Solirubrobacteraceae bacterium | reverse complement strand
GCGCTCGTCCTTCGACGGCGCCGTCTCGCTCGGCCGCGTGCAGACGCCGACGCTCGCGATCCTCGCCCGCCGCGAGGAGGAGATCGCCGCGTTCACCCCCGAGCCGTACTGGCTCGTCGACGCGACGTTCGAGGCCGACGGAGGTCGGGCCTACGAGGGCCGCTACCACGCCGGCGCCCAGCCGCGGCTGGCCACGGCCGAGGAGGCCGACGCGATCGTCGCCGCCGTCCGGGGCCGGCGCGGCACGATCACGAAGCTCGAGAAGGCCAAGCGGACCGAGAAGGCGCCGCTGCTCTACGACCTGACATCGCTCCAGCGCGACGCCAACACGCGCTTCGGCTTCTCCGCCCGCCGCACCCTGTCGGCCGCCCAGCGGCTCTACGAGGAGCACAAGGCGCTCACGTACCCGAGGACGAACTCGCGCTACATCACGAGCGACATGATCGGCGAGATCAAGCCGACCGCCGTGCTCGTCGGGCACAACGGCCCGTACAGGACCGCCGCGGAGTACGTCGCGGGCCTCGACCTGCTGCCGCTCGGGCGCGTCGTCAACGACGAGAAGGTCACCGACCACCACGCGATCATCCCGACCCGCTCCGAGCACAAGCTCGACAAGATGAGCGAGGACGACCGCAAGGTCTACGACCTGGTCGCGCGCCGCTTCCTGGCGATCTTCCACCCGGACGCCGTGTTCGAGAACACCCGCGTGGAGACGACCGTCGCCGAGCACGTCTTCCGCACGCGCGGCAAGGTCCTGATCGTGCCGGGCTGGCGCGGGGTCTACGGGGAGCTCTCGGAGGGCGAGCGGGCGGCGGCCGACGACGACGAGGGCCGCGACCAGCAGCTACCGAAGCTCGAGCGCGACGAACCGGTCGACGCGCGCGAGGTGGCCGCCGAGCGCAAGGAGACCAAGCCGCCGCGGCGCTACAGCGACGCGTCGCTGCTCGGCGCGATGGAGACCGCCGGCAAGCTCGTCGACGACGAGGAGCTGCGCGAGGCGATGAAGGAGTCCGGCATCGGCACGCCCGCCACGCGCGCGGCGATCATCGAGCGGCTCATCGACGTCGGCTACGTCGAGCGCGACGCCCGCTCGCTGGTGTGCACCGAGAAGGGCGTCAACGTCGTGCGGCTGCTCGACGGGCATCCGCTCACCTCGCCCTCGCTGACGGGCGACTGGGAGAGCCGGCTGGCGAAGATCGAGCAGGGCACCGACTCGCGTCGGAAGTTCATGGCGGACATCGCGGGCTTCGCCGACTCCACGGTGAAGGAGCTCGACGCAAAGCTCAAGGACGTCCGCATCCCGCGGGCGAACCTGGGGCCCTGTCCCGTGTGCGGCCACGACATCCAGGAGAACCGCAAGGGCTACTCGTGCTGGTCGCGCGAGGATCCGGGCTGCGGGTTCGTCATCTGGAAGTCGAAGGCCGGCAAGACGCTGTCGCCGGCGGTGGTGCGCGAGCTGGTGCGCGCCGGCTACACCGCCCGGCCGGTGACCGGCTTCCGCGGGCGCTCGGGCCGCGCCTTCCGCGCCCGCCTGGCGCTGGAGCAGACGCCCGAGGGCAAGTGGCGCGTGGAGTTCGACGAGCCGTGGGCCAAGGAGGGCGCCAAGCCGCCGGACGAGGAGACGGTGCGCACGGAGGCGGACGCCGCGGGCAAGCGGGCCGCGTAGCCCCGTATGGAGTCCGATCCGAAGGTCGTCGTGATCGGCGCCGGCCCGGCAGGGCTGACCGCCGCCTACGTCCTCGCCACCCGCTACGGCATCTCCAGCACGATCCTGGAGGCCGACCCGGTCGACGTGGGCGGGATCAGCCGCACCGTCGAGCGAGAGGGCTGGCGCTTCGACATCGGCGGGCACCGCTTCTTCACGAAGGTTCCCGAGGTCGAGGCGCTCTGGCACGAGATCCTCCCCGACGAGGACTTCATGCTGCGCCCGCGGATGAGCCGGATCTTCTACGAGGGCAAGTACTACGACTACCCGCTGAAGGCGTCCAACGCGCTGCGCAACCTCGGCCCGAAGGAGTCGGCGCTCTCGATCGGCTCCTACCTGTGGGCGCGCGTCCGCCCGCCGAAGGACCAGTCGACGCTCGAGGGCTGGATCATCTCCCGCTTCGGCCGGCGCCTCTACGAGCACTTCTTCAAGACCTACAACGAGAAGCTCTGGGGCGTCCCGGTGCACAAGCTGCCCGCGGACTTCGCCGCGCAGCGCATCAAGAACCTGTCGCTCTTCAACGCCGCCGTCAACGCGGTGATGCCCAAGCGCAACCAGAAGGACATCACCTCGCTGATCGAGGAGTTCCAGTACCCGAAGCTGGGGCCGGGGATGATGTGGGAGCGCTGCGTCGAGCTGGTGCGGGAGCGCGGCTGCACGGTGGAGATGGACGCCCGCGTGGTGGAGATCCGCCACGAGGACGCCCGCGCGGTGGCGGTCGTGGCCGAGGCGCGCGACGGCACCCGCACCGAGCATCCCTGCGACCACGTCGTCTCGTCGATGCCGATGTCGCAGCTGGTGGCGACGATGGAGCCGGAGGCCGAGGAGCCCGCTCGGTCGGCGGCCGCGGACCTGCGCTACCGCGACTTCCTCACGGTCGCGCTCGTCGTCCCGGAGTCCTACAGCTTCCCCGACAACTGGATCTACGTGCACTCGCGCGACGTGCAGGTCGGTCGGATCCAGAACTTCGGGTCGTGGTCGCCGTACCTGGTCAAGGAGGGGCGGACCTGCCTCGGGCTCGAGTTCTTCGTCTTCGAGGGCGACGAGACCTGGAACCGGCCCGACGAGGAGCTGATCGAGCAGGGCAAGCGGGAGCTCGGCGTCCTCGGGCTCGTCGACCCGGCGAAGGTCGAGGCCGGCTACGTGGTGCGGATGCCGAAGGCCTATCCGTTCTACGACGAGCACTACAAGGACAACGTGGCGAAGATCGTCGCGTGGCTGGGCGCGCGCGCCGCGAACGTGCATCCGGTGGGGCGCAACGGCATGCACCGCTACAACAACCAGGATCACTCGATGTTCACGGCGATGCTGACGGCCGAGAACATCGCGACGGGCTCGCGCCACGACGTCTGGGACGTCAACGTCGAGCAGGAGTACCACGAGACCTCGACGAGCGGCGGTCCGCCGGCGGCGGGCGGGTCGCACGGGACGGGCCGCGACGCGCCGGTGATCGAGCGCGGGCACTACGGGGACGAGCACCCCGTCAACCGCCCGCCGGCGCCGACGAGCTGAGCGCCGCGCGGCCGCGCGGCCGTGGACGAGGCGATCGGCGGGGTTCGTCTCCTTCGTGCGCGACGATGGTCGAGTGCCCCTGACGCTGCTCACCGGCCCGGCCAACTCGGCCAAGGCCCGCGCCGTGCTCGACGGCGTCCGCGGGGCGCTGGACCGTGAGCCGCTGCTGGTCGTTCCCACGCGGGAGGACGTGGATCGCTACCGGCGGGAGCTCGCGGTCGTGATGGGGGCGCGGGTGATCACCTTCGGGGAGCTGCTGGGCGAGGCCGCGGCGCGCGCGGGGGCGCCGGGACGGCCGTTGGGCGAGCTGGCGCGCGAGCGTGTCGTGGGCTCCGTCGTGGCGCGCGCCGAGCTGTGGGCGTGGGCGGCCTCCGCGCGCACGCCGGGATTCGCGCGGGCGGCGGGGCGGCTGTTCGCGGAGCTCTCGGTGGCGCGGGTGGATCCGGGACGGCTGGGCGCGGGCCTGCGCGCCTGGGCGGGCGACGACGGCGGCCGGGCGCGCTACGGCGAGGAGATCGCCCGCCTCTACGCGGCCTACCTGGCGACGCTGGAGAGGTTGGGGCGCCGCGACCGCGAGCAGTGGGCGCTGGCGGCGCTCGACGCGCTGCGCCTCGAGCCCGCGGCGTGGGGTGGGACGCCGGTCTTCCTGTACGGCTTCGACGACCTGACGCCGCTCCAGGTCGACGTCGTGGAGACGCTGGCGAAGGCGGTCGGCGTCGACGTCTGGGTGTCGCTGACCTTCGAGCCGGGGCGCGTGGCGTTCGCCGGCCGCGCGCGGACGGTCAACGAGCTCGAGCCGCTGGCCGACATGCGGCTCACGATGCCGCCGGAGGACGCGTACTACGAGCCCGCCGCGCGGGCGGCGCTGCATGCGCTGGAGCGGCGCCTGTTCGAGGATCACGGCGGCGCCGGGCCGGTCGATCCCGGCGACGCGGTGACGCTGCTGGAGGCCGGCGGCGAGCGCGCGGAGGCCGAGCTGGTCGGCGCGGAGGTCCTGCGGCTGCTCGCGGCCGGCGTCCCGGCCGAGGAGATCGCCGTCGTGGCGCGGTCGGTCGACGAGACCGGCCCGCTGCTGGAGCGGGTGCTCGGCGACTTCGGCGTGCCGCTGTCGTTGCGCCGGAGCGTCCCGCTCGGCCGGACGGCGCTGGGACGCGGCCTGCTCGCCGCGCTGCGCTGCGCGCTGCTCGACGGCGCCGCGCAGGACCTCGTCACGTATCTGCGCGCGCCTGGGGTGCTGCGCGACGCCGAGCTCGCGGACCGCCTGGAGCGCACCATCCGCCGCCGCGGCACCGCCACGGCCGCCGAGGCGCTGGCGCTCTGGGCCGAGCACAACGACGAGCCGCCTGTGATCGGCAGGCTGCGCCGCGCCGCCGACCACGGCGCCCACGCCCTGTGCGACGCGCTCGCGGCCGAGCTCCAGCGCCTCCTGGCCCGAGCGCTGAGCGATCCGTCGGCGTGGGCCGGATCCGCGGCGGCGTGCGCCGGATCGGCGTCGCCGGATGAGGGCGGTCCGACGCAGATAGGGCCGGACGGCGGCGATCCGGCGCAGGCGGGGCCGGAGGCGGGCACGCCGCCGCAGCCGCCCCTCCTCGACGCCGGCGGCCGGGCCCTGGCGCGCGCGGCGGCAGCCGGCCG
>JANJUA010000442.1 GCA_024710825.1 Solirubrobacteraceae bacterium | reverse complement strand
GCCCGGGCGGACGCGGCGCAGTGCGCCGAGGTCCATCCGGTGGGCCCAGATCAGCGCCTCCGCGACCGCCGACCAGAGCGCCTCCGGGACCTCGGTGTCGAGCTCGAGCGCCGACAGCGCCTCCGCGAGCGCCGCGTCGTCACGCACCGGGACGCCCGCGGCCCGCGCCGTCGCGACGATCTGACGCGCCACCTCGCCCCGGCCCGAGGCCACGACCCGTGGAGCGCCGGGATCGACGGGGTCGTAGCGCAGCGCCGCCGCGCGGTCCCGCCTCCCGGGCCGCTCAGGCACGCAGATCCACCGTCTCGGCCCGCTCGCGCACGGTCACGCTCGCCGGGCGGCCCGTCGCCGCGGCAAGCGCGTCGCGCAGCTCACCCGCCGCCGCGCGCAGACGCTCGGCCGTCTCGCCGCCGGCCGCGTGAATCGTGCCCGTCACCGCGCCCGGCGCCAGCGCCAGCGCCAGGTCCACGCGCCCCAGCGCGGCGGCCTCGTAGCGCAGGGTCACGCGCGCCGGCCCGCCGGCCCCGCCGCCCGATCGTCCCTCCTCCTCCGGGTCGACGAAGAGCCGCGCGAGCGCTCCGCCGGGCAGCGCCACCGCCAGCCCCGCGCGCAGCGCCGCCGCGAGCGGATCCGCCGTCTGCGCCGCCGCGGCGGGCTGGGCCTCGGTCCGCGGGACGACCTGGAGCGTGACCCGCTCGCTCGCCGCCTCCGCGACGCGCAGGCGCAGGCGCGTGCCGGCGGCCAGCTCCGGCGGCAGCCGCGCGTCGACCCGCACGCCCGCGAGCTGCAGGACCCCCGTCTGCCCCTCCCGGGCCAGCACCCGCGCGGGCAGCACGTCGCCGGGGCGGATCGGGAGGTCGGCAAGGAGGTTGCGGAGCAGGACGACGCTGATCGGGGCGGCGCTCATCTCAAGAAGTGTGCCGATCGGCCGACCTTCAGGTGCGATGGAACGCGGCCTCTACATCGCGGCCTCCGGCATGCTCGCCGAGCAGGTACGCCAGAACCAGCTCGCCAACGACCTCGCGAACGCGTCGACGCCCGGCTACAAGGCCGACCGCTCGGCGCAGCAGGCGTTCGGCGACCTGCTCCTCACCAACACCCGCACCGGCCAGGCTGTGGGCCCGCTCGGGTTCGGCGCCCAGATCGCCGAGACCGTCACGGACCTCGCGCCGCAGCCGCTGCGCACCACGAACGACCCGCTCGACTTCGCGGTCGCCGGCGAGGGGCACTTCGCCGTGCGCACCGATGACGGCGTGCGCTACACCCGCAACGGGGCGTTCACGCAGGGCGCGGGCGGCATCCTCACCGACCAGCTCGGCAATCCCGTCCTCACGCAGAACGGAGCCACGATCGACGTGCGCGACGGCAGGGTGGACCCGGGGCGGCTGGGCGTCTTCGCGCTGGAGGGCGCGGAGAAGGCCGGCGACTCCCTCTTCACCGGCGCGGCGGCCGGCCAGGCCACGGGCACCGCCACCGCCGGGGCCCTGGAGGGCTCCGGCGTCGACCCCGCGCGCGCCATGGTGGACATGATCGCCTCGATGCGCTCCTTCGAGGCCGGCCAGAAGGCGATCCAGACCATCGACTCGACCCTCGAGCGAGCCGCCACCCAGGTCGCCGGCCTCGGCTGAGCGGGCCTCGGGCGCTCATATCCCCGTCCACCCCTGATTCAAGTCCCGGCATCGCCGACCGACGACCGGGCTGACCATAGGTATGTGGACCGGCTGGACCGCAAGGAGCGGGGGCCGGGGCTCTCCACGTTTAGATGCGCCGGCTGGACCGCAGGGAGCGGGGGCCGGGGCTCCGACAAGGAACCCGATGCTCGAAGGCATGTACTCGGCCGCTGCCGGCATGGCAGCGCAGCAGCACCGTCTGGACGCGCTGTCCAACGACATAGCCAACGTCAACACGGTCGGCTACAAGCACCTGCGCGTCGCGTTCCGCGACCTCGTCTACAGCGCGGCGGGCCCGGGCGGCCTGCCGGGCAACGTGGAGGGCGCCGGCGCCGCCGCGACGGTCATCGGCCGCGGCGGCGCAGGAGCGTCCTACAAGACCACCGACCGGCCGCTCGACGTCGCGATCGAGGGCACGGGCTGGCTCCAGGTGCGCCGGGCCGACGGCAGCGTCGCCCTGACGCGCAACGGCCAGCTCACGGTCGACGGGCAGGGCCGCCTCCGCGCCGACGGCCTGCCGCTCCAGCCACCCGTCCGGATCCCCGAGGGCGTCGGCGAGACCGACGTCGCCATCTCCGCCGACGGCGCGGTCACCGGCGCCGACGGAGCCGTCCTCGGCCGCATCGGCCTCGTGACGGTCGCCGCCCCCGACCGGCTCCAGCCCGCCGGCGGCAACCTGCACCTGCCGACGCAGGCGAGCGGCAACCCGGTGCGCGCCGGCGCCGACGCCAGGCTGCGCCAGGGCCTCCTGGAGACCTCCGACGTCGACATGGGCACGGCGATGACCGACATGATGCTCGCGCAGCGCAGCTACACGCTTGCGAGCCGGGCCATCGACATGCAGGACCAGATGGCGCAGATCGCCAACCAGCTCAAGCGATGAGCGTCCTGCCCCCCATCGACGGCGCGCTCCTTCCCGCCGACGTGCGCCAGGCTCCGCGCGCCGACCGAGAGCGCTACCAGGCGGCCCTCGGCTTCGAGCGCCAGCTCGTAGGCGAGCTGACCAAGCAGCTCACCGCCACCGCCGGCGCGCCGCTGCGTGAGGGTCCCTACGCCCATCTGCTCGGAGACGCCATGGCCGACGCCGTCCTCGCCGGCGGCGGCATCGGCCTCGCCCACACGATCTACGAGGCCGGCTGATGCTCGCCGCGACGCCCCCCACCCTCGGCTCCGCCGTGCTCGACCACCTCGACTCCCAGCTCGCGTCCGCGCGGCGGCTGCTGGACATCGTCCTGCGCCAGGGCGCCGCCATCCGGCGCCAGGAGGTCGAGGAGGTCGTGGCGCGCATGACCGACCTCCACGCCGAGATGGAGCACCGCGCCACCCTCGAGCAGGAGCGCACCGCCCTCCTGCACCGCGCCGGCGGGCAGCTCGGCGTCGCCGGCCACGCCATCACCCTCGACGCGCTCGTCACGCTCATGGCGCCGCACGAGGCGGAGCCCGCGCGCGAGCGCAGCGCGGAGCTGCGCGGCCTGCTGAACGAGATCGCCCGCGAGCACGGGATCAACCGCGCCCTCATGCGCCAGGAGCTCGCGTTCCTCGACCATCTCACCCGGATGCTGTCCGGCGGCCCGGACCTCGGCTACCGGCCGCCGGCCGAGCGCCAGGGCGAGGGGCTGCGCGTGGCAACCCCCGTCCGCAACCCACACCGCGTCCTGGACCTGGAGGCCTGACATGTCCGGCATCTCGAGCTTCTTCGGCCTGCAGACGTCGCTGCGCGGGCTGCTCGCCCACCAGGGCCAGCTCGACGTCACGGCCCACAACATCACCAACGCCGCGACCGAGGGCTACTCGCGCCAGTCGGCCGAGGTCGAGTCGATCGTCGGCCTGAAGCTGGCCTCGGGCGCCCTGGCCGGCGGCGGCGGCGCCTACCTCGGCGGCGGCGTCAGCATCAGCGCCTACCGGCGCGCCCGCGACGTGTTCGCCGATCTCCAGTTCCGCGGGCAGTCCACGGTCAACGGCCAGGCCACCACCACCGCCAAGACCCTCGAGACCGTCGAGCTCGCGCTCAACGAGCCCGGCGACAGCGGCATCGGCAAGCTCCTGTCGCGCTACTGGGACGCGTGGAAGGAGGTCTCCAACCACCCCGAGGACGCGGCGACCAAGAGCGCCCTGGCCGTCAACGCCCAGGCCCTGGTCGACGGCATCAAGGCGCTCGACGCGCACATCGACCAGATCCGGTCGCACGCGGCCGACGAGCTCACGGCGCTGACCGCCGTCGGCGGCGACATCCTCGCCAACGCCCAGACGATCGCGCACCTCAACGAGGAGATCAGCACCGCGATCGCGGGCGGCAAGCAGCCCAACGACCTCATGGACCAGCGCGACCGCCTGATCGACCGGCTCGCCGAGCTCGGCCAGGTCACGACGACCGACCTGCCCAACGGCTCGCTTCAGATCGCGTTCGGCGGCGTCGCGGTGCCGCTGCTCGTCGACGGCTCGACCGCCTGGGCGCCGACGCCCCCGGCCACGCAGCTCTACGCCACGCCCAGCCCGGGCGGGACCGTCGGCGCGCTCCAGACCCTGTCGGAGCCGGGCGGCACGCTCGACGGCTACCGCGCCGAGCTCGACGCCTTCGTCAACCGGCTCGTCACCGACGTCAACACAGCCCACGGGGCCCCGTTCTTCGACGTCGTGGGCCTGACCGCCGGAACGATCGCGATCGACGCCGCTATCGCCGCCGACCCGGCGACGATCAGGACCACGAACGTCGCCGGCGCGCCCGACGGCGCCAACGACGTCGCCCTGGCGGTCGCGGCGCTCCAGGGCGGCGCCGCGGATCGGGCGTACGCCGGCCTCGTCCTGCACATCGGCTCCGACGCGCGCGACGCCAACCGCCGGGAGGCCGCGGCGAGCGCGGTGCTCGAATCGGCGATCGAGCGCCGCTCCCAGGTCTCCGGCGTCTCCCTCGACGAGGAGATGGCGAACATGATCCGCTTCCAGCGCGGCTACCAGGCGTCCGCCCGCACGATGTCGACGCTCGACGAGATGCTCGACACGCTCATCAACCGCACGGGCCGGGTGGGTCTCTGATGCGCATCACCCAGGAGTCCATGACCCGGCGGCTGCTGGCCGACCTCCAGGCCTCCCGCGAGCGCGTCGACCGCGCCCAGCGCGAGATGATGAGCCAGAAGCAGCTGCTCAAGCCGTCTGACGATCCCGTCGGCGCGCAGCGCGCGATCCTGACCCGCGGCGAGCTCGACGCGAACGTCCAGCACCAGGCGAACGTCACCCAGGCGCGCGGCTGGATGGAGACGACCGACGACGCGTACTCGGAGATCATCGACATCCTGCACCGGGCGCGGGCGCTGACGGTTCAGGGCGCCAACGACGCGACCGGCCCCGCGGGCCGCGAGAACATCGCGCTCGAGATCGACCAGCTCGTCAGCGCGGTCAAGCAGGCCGCCAACACCTCCTTCGGCGGGGTCTACGTCCTCGCCGGCACCGAGACCACGACACGGCCCTACGACACCGAGACGATCCCCCCCGACGACACCTACGCCGGCAACGCGGGCATCGTCGCGCGCGAGATCGGGCCGGGCATCTCGATCCAGATCAACTCGGTCCCCGACGACGGCTCGGCGACCCCGCTGCTCGGCAGCGGCGGCGGCGACGGCGGCCTGATCGACACGTTGCGCAACATCTCCGCCCACCTCAGGGGCGGCGCCGCCGCCGACGCCGACGCGCTGCGCTCCACCGACCTGGCGGCACTCGAGCGCAACCTCGACGGGCTCAACACGGCCCGCGCGAACGTCGGCGCCACGGTGAACCGCCTGGACGCGGCGGACGCCCGCCTGGGCGCGACCGAGCTCGCCGCCACCAAGCTCCTCTCGGAGATCGAGGACGTCGACTTCGCCGAAGCGGCGTTGAACCTCTCCAGTCAGCAGTCCGTCTACGACGCCGCGCTCCGAACGGGCGCGCGCATCATCCAACCATCGCTCCTGGACTTCCTCAGGTGAAGACGGAGCGGTCTACACGCACGGAGGCACGCATGGCCGTGACCCTGCAATCCACGCGCGTCGGGGATCTCGAGATCTCCGCGGAGTCGGTGCTCGAGTTCCCTCACGGGCTCATCGGGCTGGGGGGGAGCCGCTACACGCTGCTCGCCCGCAGCGACGACGCCGCATTCGTGTGGCTGCACTCGCTCGACGACCCGGCGCTGGCCCTGCCGCTGACGAACCCGTGGCGCTTCTTTCCGTCCTACGAGGTGGAGATCGGCGACGACGAGGTCGAGCGGCTGGGCATCGCGTCCGACGACGACACCGCCGTGTACGTGACCGTGCGCGCGGCAGAGTCGTTGGAGGACTTCAGTGCCAACCTCCGCGCGCCGATCCTTGTCTCGAACGGGTTCGGCCACCAGGTCATCAACCAGGCCCCGGACGCCCCGGTCCGGGCCCCGCTCTTCGCGTCCGACGTGGAGGAGCGGGCGGCGTAGCGACCATCCCCGGTGTCGCTGTCGAACCGCAAGCCCAGCTCCAAGGAGGAACTGACCAGATGCTCATCATCACCCGACGTCCCGGCGAGAAGATCATGCTGGGCGACGACACCGTCATCGAGGTGATCGAGGTCAGCGGTTCGAGCGTGCGCATCGGGATCGACGCGCCCCGCTCCCTTCCCGTGTACCGGGAGGAGATCTGGCGCTCGGTCAAGGAGGAGAACGCCGCGGCGGCCAAGGCCGACCCGACCGTCCTCCCCGGCGACCTGCCCGTCACCAAGCAGCGAAAGGACTCGCAGGCATGTCCCTGAGGATCAACCACAACATCCAGGCGATCAACACGCATCGCCAACTCACCGGCACCAGCGCCCAGATGTCGAAGGCGATGGAGCGCCTGTCGTCCGGCTACCGCATCAACCGCGCGTCCGACGACGCCGCCGGTCTCGGCATCTCCGAGAAGATGCGCGGCCAGATCCGCGGCCTCGCGCAGGCGCAGCGCAACATGCAGGACGGCATCTCGCTCGTCCAGACCGCGGAGGCGAACCTCGACGAGGTCCACTCCATGCTCCAGCGCATGCGCGAGCTGGCGGTCCAGTACAAGAACGGCACGATGTCGGCGGACAACCGGTCGGCGATCCAGTCCGAGGTCGCCCAGCTCGCGTCGGAGATCGACCGGATCGGCTCTCAGGCCCAGTTCAACGGCATCACGTTCCTGGCCGTGGGCGGCACCGTGACCTTCCAGGTCGGCGCCAACGACGGCCAGGTCATCACCGTGCCGACGATCAGCCTCAACGGCGCCCTACCGGCCGGCTACTTCGACCTGTCGGCCGCGGCCGCGATCTCGAACCTCGACGCCGCGATCGACTCGATCGCGGGCACGCGCGCCACGTTCGGCGCGGTGCAGAACCGCCTCGAGCACTCGGTGAAGGCCTCGACCGCGTACCAGGAGAACCTGGTGGCGGCCGAGTCGCGCATCCGCGACGTCGACATGGCCGAGCAGATGATCGAGTTCACGAAGCTCCAGGTGCTCCAGCAGGCCGGTACGTCGATGCTGGCGCAGGCGAACCAGTCGACGCAGGGCGTGCTCGCGCTGCTGCAGGGCTAGGCAGATGGGCCACGACGGCTGAGGGGCGGGGCCCAGACCCCGCCCCCGGTCCACGCCGGCACGTAGGTGAACGCGAGCCGCCGCCGAACTCCCCCTGCACCCGCGGCGTTCGCGGGCCGTCAACAGGCCAAGAGGACATGGACGGCGCCCATCGCGTCAACATAGGGGGGACGTGACCTCGCCCGTCGGCACCCTGCTCTCGGACCGCTACCGCCTCGACGCCCAGATCGGGCACGGCGGCATGTCCACCGTCTACCGCGCCTTCGACACGGTGCTCGAGCGGCCCGTCGCGATCAAGCTGATGCACCGCGAGATCGCCTCGGACTCCGACCAGCTCGAGCGCTTCCGCCGCGAGGCCCGCGCGGTGGCGCAGCTCAACCACCCCCACGTGGTGACGGTCATCGACGCCGGAGAGACCGACGAGGACCCGAGCTGGCCGACCCCCTACATCGTCCTCGAGTACGTCGAGGGCGAGACGCTCAAGGAGCGCATCCGCCGCCACGGCCGGCTCCCGATCGTGGAGGCGATCGCCTACGCCGTCGAGATCGCGCGCGCGCTCGGCGCCGCCCACGAGCGCGGCATCGTCCACCGCGACGTCAAGCCGCAGAACGTCCTCGTCGACGCCGAGGGCACGGCGAAGGTCACGGACTTCGGCATCGCCCGCACGCTGGAGGAGGAGGGCCTCACCGCCGACGGACGGGTCCTCGGCACCACGGACTACGTCTCCCCCGAGCAGGCGCTCGGCCACGCGGTCACCGGCCAGTCGGACGTCTACTCGCTCGGGATCGTCCTCTTCGAGATGCTCACGGGCGACGTCCCGTTCAAGGGCGAGAACCAGATCTCCGTCGCCATGAAGCACGTGCGCGACGACCTCCCGGACGTCCGCGTGCTGCGGCCCCAGGTGTCGGCGGCGCTCGCCGCGGTCCTCGACCGGGCGACCGACAAGGACGTCTCCCGCCGCTACCACGACGCCGTCACGATGGCCGCCGACCTCGAGGACGTCCTGGCGATCGAGACCGCCCGGTCGGGCCACACGACCGGGGAGGCGACGGCCGTCCTGCGCACGCTGCCGGAGGAGACTCGCCGCCGTCTGCCGCTACGCACGCGCGTGCCCCGGCTCGTCGTCGCCCTGCTGCTCCTGCTCGCCGTGGTCGCCGTCGCCGCGGCCGTCTATCTGGCCCGCGACAACGCCGAGCGCGGCGTGCGGGCGCCCAGCACGACGCCCTCCGCGCCCGACCTGCAGCAGATATCGCTGCGCACGAAGGCCGCCTCCGACTTCGACCCCTTCGGTGGCGACGGCGAGCACCCGGAGGAGGCCTCGGCCGCGATCGACGACGACACGCGCTCGACCTGGTCGACGGAGACCTACGAGGCGGCGGACCTCCAGAAGGAGGGCGTGGGCCTCTACGTCGACGCGGCGCCGGGCGTCGCCGCGCGCGAGCTTCAGCTGCGCACCCCGACGCCCGGCTGGTCGGGCGGCATCTACGCCGCGGAGCAAGGCCCGCCGCAGGACGGCCTGGACGGCTGGACGAAGGTCGCGACCATCGCCGACGCCAAGCGCAACCAGCAGATCCAGCTCGACACGGCGGGCACGCGCTTCCGCTACTACCTCGTCTGGATCGACAGCCTGCCCGAGGGCGAGACGAAGGTCGAGATCAGCGATCTCGCGCTGTTCGAGTAGCCGTCAGCGGGCGTACGCGGCCTCGGCGGCGTGGCGCTCCACCGCCAGCGCGCACAGCCGCTCCAGGACCACGTCGTAGCCGATGCCGGACGCGGCGAAGAGCTTCGCGTACACGCTCGTCGCCGTCTGCCCCGGCATCGTGTTGAGCTCGTTGACGAGCACCTCCTCGCCGGCGACGAAGAAGTCGACGCGGGCCAGGCCCGAGCAGCCGACGCGCCGGAACGTCTCGACCGCGAGCTCCCGCACCCGCTCGCGGGCGGTCGCCGAGATCCGCGCCGGGACGAGCAGCTCCATCCCGCCCGGGGTGTACTTGGCCTCGTAGTCGTACCAGTCGCCGTCGTAGGTGATCTCGCCGGGCTCGCTGGCCAGCGGATCGCGGTTGCCGAGCACGCTGCACTCGACCTCGATCCCCGGCGCCATCGCCTCGACGATCGCCAGCGGATCGTGCGCGAAGGCCTGCTCCAGAGCGGCCGGCAGCTCGTCGGCGGAGACGACCTTGGCGATCCCCACCGACGACCCGAGCCGCGCCGGCTTGACGAAGACAGGCAGGCCCAGGGGTTCGAGCGCGCCCAGGTCGACCTCCCCGTGGCGCACCGCGGCGTAGCGGACCTGCGGGACGCCCGCCGCGGCCAGCACGTCCTTGAAGAGCACCTTGTCCATGCACAGCGCGGCGCTGAGGACGTTCGCGCCGACGTACGGGATCGCGAGGGCCTCGAGCACGCCCTGGACCACGCCGTCCTCGCCGTACGGTCCGTGCAGCACGGGGAAGGCGACGTCCGCGCCGAGCAGGCCGCGTCCGAGGCGCAGGCTCAGCTCGGCGCCGTCGACCGACCAGGTGCCGTCGCGCGCGACGAGCACGTCGACGACCTCGTGGCCCGCCTGGGCGAGCCCCTCGCGCACGCTGGCGCCGGAGGCCAGCGACACGTCGTGCTCGGACGAGCGGCCGCCCGACAGGACCGCGACCCTCATGGCGACTCCTCCGGCTCCGGGGTGGGCAGCGTCTCGGTGGGAGGCGGCTCCGGCGGCTGATCGGGGTCCAGCGCCGGATCGTACGCCCCGACGGTGATCGTCACCCGCGAGTCGCGCTCGGCCGTGCCGCCCGCCTCGGGCGCCTGCGCGATGACGCGGCCGTCGTTGCGCTCGTCGCCCACCGGCTCGGTGACCTGGTTGGGCACCAGGCCGGCGGCGGTCAGGATGTCGATCGCCCGCGACGAGGTCCGCCCGATCACCTCGGGCACCGTCACCTCCGCCGGCTCGACGGCGACCGTCAGCGCCACCGTGCTGCCCTTGTCGACCGCCGTCCCCGGCGCCGGGCTCTGCGCGAGCACCGTGCCGGGCTCCGCCTCCAGGTCCTCCTGCTCGGTGGCGTTCGCCGCCAGGCCGGCGGCCTGGAGCGTGCTGCGCGCGTCCTCGACGTCCTCGCCCTGCACGTCCGGCACGGTCACCTGCTCCGGGCCGCTGGACAGCACCAGCGTCACCGTCGACCCGCGCTCGGTCGGCGTGCCGGCGGCAGGCGTCGTGGAGATCACGCGGTTGCGCTCCACCGAATCGCTCGCCTGGCGGCGCTCGCGAACCTCGAAGCCCGCGTCCTGGAGCGCCGCGACCGCCCGCTTGCGCCGCTGGCCCACCACGTCCGGGACGGGAGCGGTCCCCGGCCCGTCCGACACCGTGAGCGTCACCTCCGAGCCCTCCTCGGCCCGCTCGCCGGGCTGGGGGTCCTGGCGCAGCACGCGGCCCTCGGGCGCGTCGGAGGTCGTGCGCTCTACGCTCGGGTCGAACCCGGCGTTCTGGAGGATGGCCAGCGCGGCCGCCAGCGGGCGGCCGGTCACGTCGGGCACCTCCCGCGTGTCGGGGCGCGTCAGCGCGTAGGCGGCCGCGGCCACGGCCACGAGCGCGGCGAGGATCGCCAACGCGATCCACCAGCGCCGACCGCGGCGCGCATCCTCGGCCAGGGCCTCGCGCGGGTCGGGGCGGACGGGCGCGAACGCCGCGGTGGCCCGCGGGTCGGGCGCGGCGCCCTCGACGATGCCCGCCCGGGCCCGCTCCAGCGCGAGGATCATCTCGTCGGCGCTCGCGAAGCGCTGCGCCGGGTCCTTGGCCAGTGCGCGCAGGTCGTCGCCCTCCAGCTCGGGCGTGACCGAGCTGTTTAAGTTGCTCGGCGGCAGCGGAGGCTCGTTCACCTGATTGAGCGCGATCGTCACCGC
>JANJUA010000344.1 GCA_024710825.1 Solirubrobacteraceae bacterium | reverse complement strand
GGGCGATCGTCTGGTTCGTGAACGAGTTCGACATGACGAACGACGGGTGGCCGGTCGCGTTGCCGAGGTTCAGCAGGCGGCCCTCGGACAGGACGATGATCGCCTTGCCGTCCGGGAAGACCCACTTGTCGACCTGCGGCTTGACGTTGACCTTCTCGATGCCGGCGATGCGCTCGAGGCCGGCCATGTCGATCTCGTTGTCGAAGTGGCCGATGTTGCCGACGATCGCCTGGTGCTTCATCCGCGTCATGTGGTCGGCGGTGATGATGTCCTTGTTGCCGGTCGTCGTGATGAAGACGTCCGCGGTCTCGACCATGTCGTCGAGCGTGGCGACCTGGTAGCCCTCCATCGCGGCCTGCAGCGCGCAGATCGGGTCGATCTCGGTGACGACGACGCGGGCGCCCTGCGCCTTCAGCGAGGCGGCCGAGCCCTTGCCGACGTCGCCGTAGCCGCAGACGACGGCGACCTTGCCGGCGAGCATGACGTCCGTCGCGCGGTTGATCCCGTCGACGAGCGAGTGGCGGCAGCCGTAGAGGTTGTCGAACTTCGACTTCGTGACGGAGTCGTTGACGTTGATCGCCGGGAACAGCAGCTCCCCGCGCTCGGCGCGCTGGTAGAGGCGATGGACGCCGGTGGTCGTCTCCTCGGTGACGCCCTTGATGCCCTGCCCGACCCTCGTCCACTTCTGCGGGTCCTCGGCGAGCGAGCGCTGCAGAAGCGTGAGGAAGACGCGGAACTCCTCGGAGTCGGCCTTCGCCGGGTCCGGCACCGCCCCGGCCTTCTCGTACTCGGTGCCCTTGTGGACGAGCATCGTGGCGTCGCCGCCGTCGTCGAGGATCATGTTGGGGCCTTCCCCGGGCCAGGTCAGCGCCTGCTCGGTGCACCACCAGTACTCCTCGAGCGTCTCGCCCTTCCAGGCGAAGACGGGTACGCCCTGCGGGTCCTCGGGCGTGCCGTTCGGACCGACGGCGACGGCGGCCGCCGCATGATCCTGGGTCGAGAAGATGTTGCACGAGCACCAGCGGACCTCGGCGCCCAGCGCGGTGAGCGTCTCGATCAGCACGGCGGTCTGGATCGTCATGTGCAGCGAGCCCATGATGCGAGCGCCCTTGAGCGGCTGGCTCGCGGCGAACTCCTCGCGGGTCTTCATCAGGCCGGGCATCTCGTGCTCGGCGAGCTCGATCTCCTTGCGCCCGTAGGCGGCGAGCGAGAGGTCGGCGACCTTGAAGTCGTTCTTGGTGAGGGTGTCCGTCGTCATGTGCTCTCCGGGTGGTGGTCAGGTGAGGGCGGCATCGAGCAGGCGCTGGTGCTTCTCCTGCTCGAAGCGCAGCCAGTCGGCGGCCTCGACGTCGTCGGGACGGGCGGGCTCGGCCTCGAACCAGGCGTCGACGGCCGCGGCGAGCTGCTCCTCGCGCCGCAGCCGCGACGCGAAGCCGAGCTCGGCGAGGCCGACGTCGAACTCGGCGAGCAGCTCACGCAGGGTGCGTAGGCGCTGCAGCTCCTCCGGCCCGTAGAGCCGATAGCCCGCGGGCGAGCGCCGGGACTCGATGAGCCCCATGCGCTCGACGTAGCGCAGCATCCGCGGCGACCAACCGGTCGTCTCGGCTGCTTCGTTGATGGTCAGCGCGTCCATTCCCGCGCCCAACCTTACCAACGTCGTGTCAAGGTTTCCCCGTCCCGTCCCGGCCGGACGGGCGGCCGAGCCGCCCGAGCGGCTCAGGCGACCTCGGCCAGCTGCGCCTGCGCCCGGCGCGCGAGCTCGACGGTCGCCGAGCGCAGGCCGTTGGCGACCGTGATCGGCGCCGCGAACTCGACCCGCACCGGCGCCCGGCCGCGCGGCGTGTGCACGACCAGGTCGAGGCCGTAGCGATCCGCCCCGGTGCAGCGGGCGGCGGTCGCGTCCGTGTAGCCGGCCAGAGCGCGACCCATGTCGAGCAGAGCGTCGTCGTGATCCTCGTTGAGGTGGGCGACCGCGTACGGCGCCGACGCGGCGACCGGGTCGGGCTCGGCGGCCGCGTAGGCCTCGGCGTTCGTGGAGTCCATGCGCCCGAAGCCGCCGACCCAGCGCACGCGCTCGACCCGTAGCACCCAGATGGTGAAGTCGCCGTAGCCCATGTAGGCGTCGGCGCCGGGGACCGCGGCCAGGTGCGCATCACGGGCGTTCTCCAGCTCGATCCCCTCGGGCACGTAGGCGGTCCCGGCGAGCGTCACGCGGCCGGAGTCGAGCGGATCGCCGTCGCCGGGGGTGGCCGCCACGACGAGGCTCGCCCGCGCGTCGCGCGGCAGGTTGCGCCCGTGCTCCGCCAGCGACGAGAGGCAGAGGACCGGCGAGCCGTCGGGCAGCGTGCCGTAGGACACGAGCGAGCCCCACGGATGACCGTCCCTGCTCAGCGTCGCGAGCGTCGCCAGGTTCGCGGCCGCGACGATGGTGCGCGCCTCCTCGGCGGCGCTGCGCCGGCGCGCGGTCCGCTCGACCTCGCGGAGCGGCGGAGGGGGTGCGGGGGTCGCCATCGAAGGCGGCACGTCATGAGGGCTCTTGAGGGTCTCGGTCACGCGGGTTAGGCTACCCTAACCCGATGCGCCGGATCCACCTCGCCGCCTCCGTCGCCGCCGCCGCCGCGACGATCGGCGCCCCTCCGGCATCGGCGGCGCCGACCAAGCTCGACCTTCGCGCGCCGGGACTGGACGTGCGCGCGACCGCGCCCGCGAAGGTGCTGCGTGGCGACCGCGTCACGCTGCCCGTCAAGGCGGTGAGGATCGCCGGCTCGACCGCCGCGGTGACCCATCGCGGCAGCCTCCGGCTGGGCGCGGCGAAGCTGCGGCGCATCCGGGTCCGCGTCGGCTCCCGCTCCAGGCTCACGGCGGTGGTCGACGGCCGGCGGCGCACGGTGTTCACCGTCGCCGCACCCGCCCGTCGCCGCACCGTGGACGCCGAAGGCACGTCGATCACGCAGGCGCCGCTGCGGCTCACGGCGCGCGTGGCGCGGATCGCCGGGATCGGAGCCGGCAGGGTGGGCCGGATCGACCTCGACGCCGACGCGACGCCCACCGGCCCCCCGCTGTCCGACGGCGAGCCGCCGCCCGTCGCCGCCAGCGGGCCGCCCACGGAGGGCGGTCCGCGGCTCAGCCCCCGGCCGGCGGGCGCCCGCGCGATCGTGGGCGGCACCGCGCTGTGGTCGCCCCGGCCGTCCTGGCTCGGGTACCTCGCCCAGGGCGACGGCGCGTCCGCGGAGAGCGGCGCGGCGCTCGCCGACGGCACCTACGCTCTGCCCGTGCACGGCGGCTGGTTCGACCCGACGACCGGGACCGGAGTCGTCGAGACGACCGGCACCGCCCGGTTCAGCTATCCCGCGCACGGCATCGACATCGCGGTCGGTCGCTGGTCCTTCGACCTGGCCCGCACGCCGAAGGCGGTCGTGACGGTCGAGCGGACGGCGAAGGCCGAGGCGAAGCTGGTCGGCAAGCGCGTGCCCGTCGCCCTGGCGCGGCCCTCTCCGGGCACCTTCGACGGCGTCTCGACCGCCACCTGGGCCGACGTTCCGCTGACGCTCAGCTCCGAGGGCACGATGGTGTATCGCGCGTATCTCTACGGCAGCGACCAGGGCCGCGTCACGATCACGGCGACGCTCGGCTGACCACGTGCGACGGTGCGCGCTGCTCGGCCTGCTGCTCGCGCTGCTCGCGCTGCCCGGCGCGGCGGTCGCGGCGCCCGGCGCGTCGGTGGAGGTCGACGGCCGCCAGCTCGAGCTCGACGCGCGGCAGATGGCGGCTGACGCCGACGTGCCGCCCACGACCTACCTGGTCGACGGCGCCCCGCGGCAGCTCACGGGCATCTCGGTCCGGCGCCTGGTGGGCCTCACGGGCGCCTCGGCGGACGCCGTCTCGGCCGTGACGGCGGAGGGCGCCGACAAGGCGCTGCTCCAGCTCACCGCTCCGGAGCTCGTCGCGGGCGCGTTCGCCGAGGGCGAGCCGCTCGTCTGGATCGACGAGCAGGACCGCACGAGCATCCTGCGCCCGCGCACCGACACCGCGCCCGCGACGATCGTCAGCTCCGCGCCGGGGTCGCCGCTGCTGATGCGCCTCGACGGCGCGACGCTGCTCGAGGTCCGCACGCCGATCGTCAGCACCGACAGCGCACAGGTGGGCGAGAAGGTCTCCCTGCGCGGATCCGCGGTCGGCGGCGAGGGGCAGCTGACCTACACATGGACGTTCGACGACGGCACGACCGCCGAGGGTCGCGAGGTCCGCCACGCGTTCACGCGCCCGGGGTCCTACCGGGTGCGGGTGAGCGTCATCGACACGGCGGGCGGCGGGGGCTCCTCCCCCGCGGTGACGATCCGGGTGGGCAGCGCGAAGAAGGCGCCGCGGGGCGGCACGGGCTCCGGACAGGGCGGCGGGGGAGCGGACGCCACCGGCGGCACCGGGCAGGCCGGCACCGGAGCGGACGCCACCGGCGGCACCGGGCAGGGCGGCACCGGAGCGGACCCGTCGC
>JANJUA010000307.1 GCA_024710825.1 Solirubrobacteraceae bacterium | reverse complement strand
GCCGACCGTCGTGCCGCGCAACGCGCTGGATGTGCTGGCCCAGCAGGTCGTCGCGATCGCGGCGAGCGCACCGGAGGACGAGCCGGTCTCGGTGGACGACCTCTACGCGCTCGTCACGCGCACCCACTCCTACGCCGAGCTGCCGCGTCCGCTGCTGGAGAACGTGCTCGACATGCTCGACGGGCGCTACCCCTCCCAGGAGTTCGGCGAGCTGCGCCCGCGGATCGTGTGGGACCGGGTCGGCGGGACGATCCGCGCGCGCCGGGGCGCCCGCGCGCTGGCGGTGACCAACGCGGGCACGATCCCGGACCGGGGGCTGTTCGCGGTGACGCTGCCCGACGGCCGCCGCGTCGGCGAGCTCGACGAGGAGATGGTCTACGAGGCGCGCGCCGGCCAGACCTTCCTCCTCGGCGCGTCCTCCTGGCGGATCGAGGAGATCGGCCGCGACCGCGTGGTCGTCACCCCCGCCCCCGGCGTCCCGGGCGCGGTGCCGTTCTGGCGCGGCGACGGCGTCGGGCGCCCGAAGGAGCTGGGGCTGGCGATCGGCGCCTTCGCCCGCTGGGCCGTCGACCAGCCGGCGGAGGTGCTCGAGCGCGACTACGACCTCGACGAGCTGGCGGCGAGGAACCTGCTCGACTACCTGCGCGAGCAGCAGGCGGCGACGCGGGTCGTGCCGAGCGACCGCACCGTCGTCGTCGAGCGCTTCCGCGACGAGATCGGCGACTGGCGCCTGTGCGTGCTCTCGCCCTACGGCGGTCGCGTGCACGCCGCCTGGGCGCTCGCGCTGAGCGCCCGCATCCGCGACACCTACGGCCTGGAGTCCGACGCGATCTGGTCCGACGACGGGATCATCGTCCACCTGCCCGACGCCGACGAGGCGCCGGGCGCCGACCTGGTGCTCGTGGAGCCGGACGAGATCGAGGACCTCGTCGTCGGCGAGCTCGGCGCCAGCGCGCTGTTCGGCGCCCGCTTTCGCGAGAACGCCGGCCGCGCGCTGCTCATCCCCCGCGCCTACCCCGGCCGGCGCACGCCGCTGTGGCAGCAGCGTCTGAAGTCGCAGACCCTGCTCGAGGTCGCCAAGCGCTACGCGGACTTCCCGATCGTGCTCGAGACCTACCGCGAGTGCCTGCGCGACGTGCTCGACCTGCCGGGGCTCCAGGAGCTGCTCGGGGCGCTGCACCGCCGCGAGCTGTCGCTGGTGGAGGTCGAGACCCCGACCGCGTCGCCGTACGCGTCGTCGCTGCTTTTCGACTACGTCGCCACGTACATGTACGAGGGCGACACGCCGAACGCCGAGCGGCGCGCGGCGGCGCTGTCGCTGAACCGCGACCTGCTGCGCGAGCTGCTCGGCCAGGAGGAGCTGCGCGACCTGATCGACCCCGGCGCGCTCGAGCAGGTGGAGGACGACCTCCAGCACCGCAGCCCGCGCACGCGCGCCGAGACGCGCGACGCGCTGGCCGACGTGCTCCGCCGCGTCGGCGATCTCACGTTCGAGGAGGCGGCCGCGCGCGTGCTGCCCGGGCTCGACGCCGCGGAGCTGCTGGCCGCCCTGGCGGGCGAGCGGCGCGCGGTCGAGGTCCGGGTGGGCGGCGAGCAGCGCTGGATCGCCGCCGACGACGCGGGGCTGTACCGCGACGCGCTCGGCGGCGTCCCGCCGGGCGGGCTGCCCGAGGCGTTCCTGGCGGACGTGCCCGACGCGCTGCGGCGGCTGGCCGCCCGCTACGCCCGCACGCACGGCCCGTTCACCACCGACGAGCTGCGGGCGCGCTATCGGGTGGACATGAGCGCCGCCCTGGCCGAGCTGGAGCGCGACGGCGAGCTGGTGCGGGGCGAGCTGCGCGCGGGCGGCACGGAGCGCGAGTGGTGCGACCCGGAGGTGCTGCGGCGGCTGCGGCGCGCGTCGCTGGCCGTGCTGCGCAAGGAGATCGAGCCGGCCGACCAGCGCGCGTTCGCCGCGCTCCAGCCGAGCTGGCAGGGCGTCGACCGCCATCCGGCGGCCGGGGCCGGCATCGACCGGCTGCGCGAGGCGCTGATCCCACTGCAGGGGCTCGCGCTGCCCGCCGAGGTCTGGGAGCGCGACGTCCTTCCCCGCCGCATCGGGGCCTACTCGCCGACGTGGCTGGATGCCCTCTGCGCCTCGGGCGAGGTCGTGTGGGTGGGCGCCGGATCGCTGGGGCGCAACAGCGGGCGGGTGGCGCTCTACTTCCGCGAGGACGCCGAGGCGATCGGGCCGCCGGGCGGGCGGGATCGCGCGACCGAGCCGCCCGCGGAGGCCGAGCACCGGGCCGTGCGCGAGCGGATCGCCGCCGCGCCCTGCTTCTTCACCGACCTGCTCGCCGAGCTGGAGCTGGCGCCCGAGCAGGTGCAGGAGGCGCTGTGGGACCTCGTGTGGGCCGGCGAGGTCACCACCGACGCCTGGGCGCCTCTGCGCGCGCCGCGCCTCGCGCTCGCGCGCGACCGCGACCGCGCCCGCCCCGCGACCCGCCGCTTCGGCGCCCGCCGCCGCGGGGC
>JANJUA010000306.1 GCA_024710825.1 Solirubrobacteraceae bacterium | reverse complement strand
CGCGCCCCTGGCGCCGTACCTCGACGACGTCGTCATCGACGCGAAGACCGGCGTCTCCGGCGCGGGCCGGGCCGCCACGGAGAAGACGCACTTCGTCTCGGTCGCCGAGAACGTCAAGCCGTACGGGATCGGGCGCCACCGGCACGCGCCCGAGATCGACCAGGAGCTGGCGGCGGCGGGCGCCGAGGGGGTCGTCTGCACGTTCACGCCGCACCTGCTGCCGATCGACCAGGGCGAGCTGGTCTCCTGCTACGCCACGCTGAGCGAGGAGGTCGACGTCCACTCGCTCTACGCCGAGCGCTATGCGGGCGAGCCGTTCGTGGAGCTGACCGGCGCAGCGCCCGGCGTGCGTGACGTCCGCGAGACGAACCTCTGCCGCATCGCCGTGCACGCCGACGAGCGGACCGGCAAGGTCTTCGTCTTCGCCGCGATCGACAACCTCTGGAAGGGCACCGCGTCGCAGGCGGTGCAGAACCTCAACCTCATGTTCGGCCTCGACGAGACGGCAGGGATCGCATGACCGGCTTCTTCTCCTCGCGCTGGGTCGACGCGCCGCCGCACGTGACCGAGGCCTCCGACGATCGGCTTCCCTCCGGGTTCCGGGCGGCGGGCGTCGCGGCCGGGATCAAGCCCAGCGGCGGCCTCGACGTCGGGCTGCTCGCCTGCGGGGCGCCGGACGCCGTCAGCGCGGCGCGCTTCAGCGCGTCCGGCGTGCTCGCCGCGCCCGTGCTCGTCACGCAGGAGCGCGCGCGGCTGGACGCGCTGCGCGCCGTGGTCGTGAACTCCGGCAACGCCAACGCGGCCACGGGCCGGCCGGGGCTCGACGAGGCAGCGCGCATGCAGGGCGCGGCGGCGATGGCGGCGGGCGTGCCCAACGACCAGGTCGCGGTCGCCTCGACCGGCGTCATCGGGGTGCAGCTCGACGGCCAGAAGGTCGTCAACGGGCTGCTCGCCGCCAACGCGCGGCTCTCGCCCGACGGCGCGGGCGAGCTCGCCGAGGCCATGAAGACGACCGACGTGCTCGACAAGCGGGCGACGCTCGACGTCGAGCTGCCGTCGGGGCGCGTCCGGCTCACCGCCCAGTGCAAGGGCGCCGGGATGATCTCGCCGCGCTTCGCGACGATGCTCTGCTTCGTCCAGACCGACGCGAGGCTCGAGCCCGAGACCGCCGACCTGCTGCTCGGCGTCTGCGTCAAGCGCTCGTTCGACCGGGTCTCGGTCGACGGGCAGCTCTCGACCAACGACACGGTCGTCCTGATCGCGTCGGGCGAGAGCGGCGTCGCGATCGCTCCCGAGTCCGAGGACGAGCTGCGCTTCGGCGAGGCGCTCGACGCGCTGCTGCGCCAGCTGGCGCTGCTGATGGTCCGCGACGGCGAGGGCTCCGCCCGGGTCGGCCGCGTCGTCGTGCACGGCGGCCATCCGCACGGCGTCGAGCGGGCCGCCCGCGCGGTCGCGAACTCGCCGCTGGTCAAGACGGCGCTGCACGGGGGCGACCCGAACTGGGGCCGGATCGCGCAGGCGGTCGGCGCCGCCCTGCTCGGCACCGCGCCGCTGGCGCTCGACATCGCCATCGAGGGCATCCGCGTGTGCTCCGGCGGCATGGCGCTCCCGGTCGACGACGCGGCGCTCCAGCGGGCGGCGGCGCGCGAGGAGGTCGAGTACGAGATCGGCCTCCCGGGCGAGGGCGCGGAGGCGGAGGTCTTCTTCTCCGACCTCGGCCACGGGTATGTGACGATCAACGCGGAGTACACGACATGATGCGCGACGTCGGCACCCTGCTGGAGGCGCTTCCCTACATCCGGGAGTTCCACGGCCGCACGGTGGTCATCAAGTACGGCGGGGCGGCGATGAGCGACCCGGCGCTGCGCGAGGACTTCGCGCGCGACGTGGTGCTCCTGAAGTACGTCGGCCTGAACCCGGTGATCGTCCACGGCGGCGGGCCGGACATCACCGAGTACATGAACCGCCTCGACATGCCGGTCGAGTTCGTCAGCGGCCTGCGGGTCAGCGACAGCGCCACGGTGGAGATCGCGAAGATGGTGCTCGTCGGCAAGGTCAACAAGGACATCGTCCTGCGGCTGAACCGCCACGGGCAGTCGGCGGTCGGCCTGTCGGGCGACGACGGCGACCTGTTCCGGGCGGCGCGCCAGGCGGCTCCGGGCGGCGAGGACATCGGCTTCGTCGGGCAGATCGAGCGCGTCGACGTCGACGTCATCCGCCACATCGCCCAGGACTACATCCCGGTGATCGCCTCCGTCGGCGCGGACGCGGAGGGCAACTCGTACAACATCAACGCCGACGAGGCGGCGAGCGCCGTCGCCGCCGCGCTGCGGGCCTACAAGGTCCTGTTCCTGACCGACGTGCGCGGGTGGCTGCGGGACCCGTCCGATCCGGAGTCGGTCGTCAGCGAGGCGACGACCGCCGAGGTCGAGGCGGCGCTACCGGGGATCTCGGGCGGCATGGCGCCGAAGCTGCGGGCCTGCCTGGACGCCGTCCACGGCGGGGTGGGCAACGCGTACATCATCGACGGCAGGCTGCCGCACTCGCTGCTGCTCGAGCTGTTCACCGACGCCGGCACCGGCACGAAGATCGGATCTGCGACGTGAGCCTGCTGCCCACCTACGCCCGCTTCGACGTCGAGTTCGTCCGCGGCGAGGGGATGCGCCTGTGGGATGCCGACGGCAACGAGTACCTCGACTGTCTCACCGGCATCTCGGTGTCGAGCGTCGGGCACTGCCACCCGGCCGTCGTCGAGGCGATCCGCGACCAGGCCGGCCGCCTGATGCACGTGAGCAACCTCTTCTACACGGAGCCCATGACGCGGCTGGCCGAGCGGCTGTCGCGATCGTCGCTCGGCGGGGGCGTGTTCTTCGCGAACTCGGGGGCGGAGGCCAACGAGGCGGCGCTGAAGCTCGTGCGCAAGCGCAGGCAGGGCGGCGACGTCGTCGTGCTGCACGGCGGCTTCCACGGGCGTACCTACGGGGCGCTGTCGGCGACGCCGCAGGAGTCCAAGCAGGCGCCGTTCGCGCCGCTGGTCCCGGGCTTCCGGGCGGTCGAGCCGACGGCGGGCGCGGTGGCCGCCGCCGTGGACGAGCGGACCGCCGCGGTCGTGCTGGAGGTCGTGCAGGGCGAGAGCGGCGTCCACGTCGTCGGCGACGACGTCCTGCGCGCCGCGCGCGAGGCGTGCGACGCCCACGGCGCCGCGCTCGTCTTCGACGAGATCCAGACCGGCATGGGCCGCACCGGGTCGCTGTGGGCCTACCAGCAGACCGGCGTCGTCCCCGACGCGCTGACGACCGCCAAGGCGCTCGGCGGCGGGCTGCCGATCGGGGCGCTCGTCACCGGCCCGGCGCTGGCGGAGGTCTTTGCGCCCGGCGACCACGGCTCGACGTTCGCGGGCGGGCCGGTCGTCGCCCGCGCCGCGCTCGCCGTCTTCGACCTCCTCGACGACGAGGCGCTCCTGGCCCGGGTGCGGGCGCAGGGCGAGCGGCTGCGCGCGGCGCTGGAGGAGCTGCCGGGCGCCACCGCCGTCCGCGGCCGCGGCCTGATGGTCGCCTTCGACGTCGTCGACCGCAGCGCCCCCGAGCTCGCGGGCCGTGCGCTGCGCGAGCCGCGGCTCGTCGTCAACGCGACCGGTCCCCAGACGCTTCGCCTCCTTCCGCCGCTGACCGCCGAGCAGGCGCAGCTCGACGAGGCCGTCGCACGCCTCGGCGCGCTGCTGTCCGCTTCCTGACCCTTCGACACCCGAGAGCCATGTCCGACGCCCCCCGCATCTCAGCCCACTCGATCCCGGCGCCCGAGGCCGCCGAGCGCCTGCGCGCGCAGGCCACCGCCTCCTACGAGGCCGACCCGGACGAGGTCAACCGCGTCCTGTTGCTCTACTCCGGCGGCCTGGACACGAGCGTGATGCTCAAGTGGATCCAGGACGAGTACCAGGCGGAGGTCGTCACGCTCACCGTCAACCTCGGGCAGCCGGGGGAGGACTACGGCGTCGTCGAGGGCAAGGCGCGCCAGCTCGGCGCCGTCGACACCTACGTGGTCGACGCGCGCGAGGAGTTCGCCCAGGACTTCGTCCTGCCCGCGATCAAGGCCAACGCGATCTACGGGCTCGGCTACCCGCTGTTCACGGCGCTCGGCCGGCCGCTGATCGCCAAGCTCGCCTGCGAGTACGCGCGCCGCGCCGGCTGCGACACGATCGCGCACGGCTGCACCGGCAAGGGCAACGACCAGGTCCGCATCGAGGCGACGGTCGCGACCCTCGCGCCCGAGCTGAAGATCATCGCGCCGGTGCGCTCGTGGTCGATGGGGCGCGACGAGGAGATCGCCTACGCGCGCGAGCACGGCATCCCGGTGAAGGGCGGCGTGGAGTCGGCGCCGTACTCGATCGACGACAACCTCTGGGGCCGCTCGTCGGAGGGCAAGTGGATCGAGGATCTGGCGCACGCGCCCGAGGACGACGTCTTCCAGCTCGTGACGCGCCCCGAGGACGCGCCCGACGAGCCGGAGATCCTCGAGGTGACCTTCGAGGCCGGTGTGCCGGTGGCGCTCAACGGCGAGCGGCTCGGGCTCGTGGACCTGCTGGAGCGGGCGGGCGAGATCGGCTGCCGCCACGGCGTCGGGATCGTCGACCACATCGAGGACCGCATCGTCGGCCTGAAGGTGCGCGACATCTACGAGGTCCCGGCCGCCGAGATCGTGCTGACCGCCCACCGGGAGCTGGAGAAGCTCGTGGGGACGATCCACCAGAACCAGTTCAAGCCCGAGCTCGACCGCCGCTGGGCCTACCTCGTCTACGCGGGGCTGTGGTGGGAGCCGCTGCGCTCCGACCTCGACGCCTACATGGAATCCGTCAGCGCCCGGGTCACCGGGACGATCGGGCTGAAGCTCTACAAGGGGTCCGCGCGGGTCGTCACCCGCGAGTCCCCCAACGCGGTCTACGACGCGCAGCTCGCGACGTTCGCCGAGTCCGGGGGTCTGTTCTCCCAGCAGGCGTCGCCGGGCTTCATCGAGATCTGGTCGCTGCAGTCGCGGCTCGCGTGGCGACTGCGCAACGCCGATTCGGGGCAAGACGGCTGACGTGCTCTACAAGCTGCTCGGATTCGTCGTCTGGAAGGGCGCCAAGCAGTACATGCGCAGCCGCTACGGCCCGCCGCTGCTGCCCAGGTCCGCGCTCGCGGCGATCGTGCTGATCGGGATCGGCGCGTTGGTGGCGGCCTCGCGCCGCCGCGCGTCGGCGGAGAGCTGAACGCCGGCTGCGCCTCGGGCGTCCGCGCCCGGGGGGGTCGGCGTGCCCCGCGGTGGCGACGTACCTTGCACGGCGTCCGGCCACGGCCGTAGATTCCGCGCCGTGACGCGTCCCATCCCCGACGGATCGCCCCTGGGCCCGGAGCTCGACGTCGAGCGCGTCGAGTGGTTGCCTTCGACCGCCGACGAGCTGTCGGTGCGGGTGTGCGGTCGATGGCGAGACGGCGCCGCGGGCGCGGGGGACGCCGGGACGGCGCGACGGGCGGCGGCAGCGGACGCTGCGGTCGAGCTCGTCGTGGACGGCCGCCGCTTCCGGGCGCTGTCGGCGCAGACCGGCGAGGACGGCGCGTGGGTCGCGCGGTTCGAGGTGCCCGTGGTGCTGCGGAGCGCGCTGGCCGCGGGATCGTCCCTGTGGATAGGCGCCCGTGAGATGCCGCTGCGCCCCGCGGTGCCGGCGCCGGCCGACGGGGCGGTCGCGCCCCCGCCGGCGACGGTGGTGGCGCCGGCCGTGCTCGAGTCGCTGCGCTCGCGGCGCGAGGGCCTGGCCGACGAGGGGCTGATGCGGCGCGCGCAGGCGGCCGAGGCGACCGTCGAGACCTTGGAGACCCAGCTCGGGCTGCTGGAGGCGGGGCTGCGCTCGGCCGAGGCGGACCGCTCCGCGCTCGCCACCCGGCTCCGGGAGGCCGAGCAGCGCGAGGAGTCCGAGCGCCGCGTGCGCTCGGAGGCCGAGCAGGAGCGCGACGAGGCGACGGCGGCCGCCGAGCGCCGCCTGGAGGCTCTGCGCGCTCGCCTGAGCGCGGCCGAGCAGCACGCCCGGTCCCTGGCCGCGGAGATCGACGGCGTCCGGCGCGAGGGCGCCGAGGCCCAGCACGCGGCGGTGGCGGCGCGAGCCGCCGCGGAGCGCGCGGAGCGCGAGGCGCGCGAGCGCG
>JANJUA010000288.1 GCA_024710825.1 Solirubrobacteraceae bacterium | reverse complement strand
CGCTTCGACGTCAGGCAAGGTCTTCGCTCCTGATCCGGGTTGCGGGGCTGGCACGATAACCGCCGACATGGATCCGCGACCACCCGTCATCCTCATCGCCGCCCGCAACGAGGCGTCGCGTCTGCCGGCCACGCTCGCCGCCCTCGCGCGGGCCTTCCCCGGCGCCCGTGTCGTGGTGGCCGACGACGGCTCCACCGACGGCACGGCTCGGGCCGCGCGCGCAGCCGGAGCGGAGGTGGTGCGCAGCGAGCGCCCGCTCGGCAAGGGCGGCGCGGCGACGCTCGCCGCGCGCCACGTGCTCGACGCGACGAGCGGCCCGAACCCGCCGCGCGTCCTGCTCTGCGACGCCGACCTCGGGCCGAGCGCCGCCGAGCTGCGCGGCCTCCTGGACGCCGACGCGGACGTCGCCGTCGCGGTCTTCGCGCGCAAGGTCGGCGGCGGCTTCGGCGTCGCGGTGCGCGCGGCGCGCAGCGCGATCGCGCACCGCACCGGGCTGGAGCTGCTGGCGCCGCTCTCCGGTCAGCGCGCGCTGCGCGGGGAGGTGCTGTCGGTCGTCACGCCGTTCGCGCGGGGCTTCGGCATGGAGGTCGGGATGACGATCGACGCGGCGCGGGCCGGCTTCTCGGTGGTCGAGGTGCCGCTCGACCTCGAGCACCGCGCGACCGGGCGGACGTGGAGCGGATTCGTCCACCGCGGCCGCCAGCTGCGCGACCTGCTCGCCGCCTACCTCGCCCGCCGGTAGCCGATGCTGCTCGCGATCGACCAGGGGACCACGGGCACGACCTGCCTCGTCTTCGACGGCGAGGGCGAGCTGCTGGGCCGGGGCTACCGCGAGCACCGCCAGCACTTCCCGCGTCCGGGCTGGGTCGAGCACGACGCCGCCGAGCTGTGGCAGAGCACCCGCGCGGTCGCCGACGAGGCGCTCGACGAGGCCGGGATGGAGGAGGCCGAGCTCGCCGCCATCGGGATCGCGAACCAGCGCGAGACCGTGTGCGTGTGGGATCCGGCGACCGGCGAGCCCCTGCACCGCGCGATCGTCTGGCAGGACCGGCGCACCGCGCGCCGCTGCGACGAGCTGCGCCAGGCCGGCTACGAGCGGCTCGTCCGCGAGCGCACGGGCCTCGTGCTCGACCCGTACTTCTCCGCCACCAAGATCGAGTGGCTGCTGCGCAACGTCGACGGTCTCGCGCAGCGCGCCCGCGAGGGTCGGGCCGTGTTCGGCACGGTCGACGCCTGGCTCGCCTTCAAGCTCACCGGCGCGCTCGTCACCGACGCGAGCAACGCGTCGCGCACGCTGCTGTGCGACGTGCACCGCTGCGTCTGGGACGAGGAGCTCTGCGAGCTGTTCGGCGTGCCGATGCGGGCGCTGCCGGAGATCCGGCCGAGCGCGGGCGAGGTGGGGCGCACGGCGACGGGCGTCCCGGTCGCCGGGATCGCCGGCGACCAGCAGGCCGCGCTGTTCGGCCAGGCGTGCCTGGAGCCGGGGCTGGGCCAGAACACCTACGGCACGGGCTCGTTCGTCCTGCTCAACGCGGGCACGCGCCGACCGCCCGCGCCCGAGGGGCTGCTGACGACCGTCGCCTGGCGGATCGGCGCGAGCACCACCTACGCCCTGGAGGCGGCGATCTTCGTCACGGGCGCGGGCGTGCAGTGGCTGCGCGACGGCCTCGGGATCATCGAGCAGGCATCCGACACCGAGCCGCTCGCCGCCTCGCTGAGCGGCAACGACGGCGTCTACTTCGTCCCCGCCCTGACCGGGCTCGGCTCGCCGCACTGGGACCCGTACGCGCGCGGGACGATCGTGGGGCTGACGCGCGGGACGGGGCGGGCGCACCTCGCGCGCGCGGCGCTCGAGGCGATCGCATACCAGGCCGTCGACGCGATCGGAGCGATGGAGCGCGTCGGGGCGCCGCCGCTCGTGGAGCTCAAGGCCGACGGCGCCGCGACGGTCAACCGCTGGCTCATGCAGTTCCAGGCGGACGTGCTCGGCGCGCCGGTCGTCGTCCCCGAGGTGGCCGAGACGACGGCCCTCGGCGCCGCCTACCTCGCCGGCGTCGGGGTGGGGGCGCTCACGCTCGATGCCGTCGGCCGCAGCTGGCGCGAGAAGGACCGCTACGAGCCGCGGATGGGAGCCGACGAGCGGGCGAGCCTCCTGGCAGGATGGGCGCGCGCGCTCGAGCGCTCGCGCGCGTGGGCCGGGTAACAGCGGGGCACACCGCGGGTACAAGGAAGCAATGGCGGACGAGAAGCTGTCGCATCTGAAGGAGCAGGTCTACCGGGATCACCGGCCCAAGGAGCACTTCGATCGCTTCCACGAGCGAGCGCGCACCCGCGAGCCCGACTACGTGTACGAGCTGGTGCGCTGCGTCACCACGATCTGGGGCTACCTCGCGTTCCGCACGCGGGGCATCGGCGCCGACAACGTCCCGGTCTCCGGCCGCGTGATCCTCGCGCCGAACCACTTCTCGTTCATGGACCACTTCCTCGTCGGCATGTTCATCCGGCGGCGCATCCGCTTCATGGCGAAGTCCCAGCTGTTCTCGCCGCCGATGCAGTGGGTCTACACGCACGGCGGGGTCTTCCCGGTGCGGCGCGGCGCGCGCGACGAGGAGGCGTTCGTCACCGCCGAGCTCATCCTCGGGCGGGAGGGCTGCATGGCGATGTACCCGGAGGCGGGCCGGTCGCGCACCGGCAAGCTCGCCGAGCGCGCCAAGCCGGGCATCGGGCGCCTGGCGCTGACGACGGGCACGCCGGTGGTGCCCGTGGCGATCTTCGGCTCGCACAAGGTCCGCAACTGGAAGAAGCTCCAGTTCCCCAAGGTGACCGTGCAGTACGGCGAGCCGATGACGTTCCCCCTGGAGGCCGACCCGTCGCGCGAGCGCCAGCAGGAGGTCGCCGACGAGATCTTCGCGCGCATCCAGGAGCTGCACGCGGGCCTCGAGCAGCACGGACGCAAGGGCATCGCCCAGCGCGTCCGCGAGCAGCAGCGCGCGCTGCGGCGCGCCAAGCGCCGCCGCACCGCCCCCGCCTAGCGGGTGGTCGCTGTCGACTTCGCGTCGCTATGAGGCTGTTGCGTAAGGGCTTGGATTGCGGCGGTGGCCGGCGCGCCCGTGATGGCGTGTCGGGCGGAGCGCGTCGATCGCGGACTGAACGGTCGGGCGCCGGCGCGTAGGTGGCCGTCTGACACGCTGCCTGGCGCGGCAATGACCGTTTAGGCGATCTGGGGCTGGTAGCGGAAGAGCTTGAGGAGGTTGTGGGTGGCGGCGATCAGCCGCCACTCGGCCCGTACGGCTGTATGTCCTCGGCGGCTGAAGCGAGTGATCCCGCGCGTGTGTTTGGTGTGCGCGAAGACCGGTTCGACGAGCTCGGCGCGGCGGCGGTAGAGGCGCTTGCCGGCGGCGGTGGCGAGGATCTTGTTGATGCGGTCGGCCTCGGGGCCTTGACGGGGCGCCTGCTTGCGCTGCTGGTGGTGCGGGTCGCTGGTCGGGACGATCACGACGGTGTCGGTGGCTGCTGAGGCGATGTCGTCGTGGTTCCAGTAGCCGCCGTCGGCGAGCACGCACTTGACCTTCTGCTTGTGACCGATCTGCTTGAGGTTCTCCCGTGCCCCCGCGAGCATCGGCGCCAGCTGGTTTGAGTCGTTGGGGCTGGTGGTCACGTCGGCGGCGATGATCACTCGGCCCTCGCCGACCAGGGCCTGGGCGTTGTAGGCCTGCACGTGCGCGCCGCGGTCGCGCATGATCCGGCTGTCGGGGTCGGTGATGTTGCGCTTGGCGTCGGCGGGCGGCTGCGGCCCGGGCCCCTGACCAGGTGGGCGCCCGCGCGGGTCGCGGCCGGTCCGCTCGCGGTGCTCAGCGCGCCGCGCAAGCATCGCCTGATGCTCGGCCACGCGCGCGGCCTGCTCGGCCTCGAGTTCCTGCTGGGCTTGCTCGAGCCGCTGCCGGCGGGTGACTGGATCGGCCAGCTCGGCCGGCAGCTCATCACCACGCGCACCGCCCAACCGCGCGTCCTCGGCCGCGTCGACCTCATCGGCCTCGGTGAGGATCCGCTCGACCTCCTCACGGATCTTCTCGTAGCTGCGGTTCGCCGACAGGCCGGCATCCGCCCGAAGCTTGGTGCCATCGACGGCGACCGTCCCGACCCTGACCATCCCGGCCTTGGCGCACATCGCCAGCACCTGCACGAACAGGTCCGCCAGCCGCTCGGCGTGGCGCTTGCGAAACCGCGCGATCGTGGTGTGATCGGGCACGCGGTTAGCCGCGATCACGCGGAACGCGACGTCCTCCACGCAGCGCCGCTCGATCCGGCGCGAGGAGCGCTCCCCAACCGCGTACGCGTAGAGCAACAGCGCGACCATCATCTGCGGATCATGCGCCGGACGGCCGCTGCCGTCCGCCCGGTACTCACGATAAAACGCGGCGAGATCAAGCCGCTCGACGACCTCAAGCAGCCACCAAGCCAGGTGCCCGGCCGGCAGCCACTCGCGCACGCTCGGCGGCATCAAGAAGTCCTGCTCGCGACCACACGACAAGAAGTTCTGCGCCATCTCAGCAGCCTCTTAAACGGCGCGGACGGACCCAACGCTTATGCAACAGCCTCTATGCGACGTCAACTCGACAGCGACCCGGTGGAGGTGTCAGTGGTAGACCTCCCGGAGGGCGGCGAAGCCCTCCGGATCGTGGCCGCAGACCACCACGGCGTCGGGGGTCTGCTCGACGTAGCGCCGGATCTCCGCCAGCGAGCGGCGGTAGCGGTGCTCGTCGGCGACCAGCGCGGGCAGCTCGCCCTCGTCGATCGCGCGGCGGCGCGCCGCGGCGTCGCCGCACAGCAGCAGCTCGCGGGAGCCGCCGAGACGCAGCACGAGCGACTGGTGGCCGGGCGAGTGCCCGGGGGTCGACACGAGGCGGACCGAGCCGTCGCCGAAGAGGTCGACCGAGCGGCCGAACGACGCGAACGAGCCCACGTCCGCTCCCTCGTAGTCGATGGTCCGCCAGTCGAAGGCGTGATCGAACTGCCGGGGGCGGTAGCCGTGCAGCGCCCGTCCAGTCGCCGCCGCCTCCCACTCGCGCGCGCTGACGACGAAGGTCGCGTGCGGGAACGCGACGACGCCGCTGGCGTGGTCGAGATGCAGGTGCGTCATCACGACCGTGCGGACCTCGTGCGCGTCGATCCCGAGCGCCTCGAGCTGCGCCGGGATCGCCGACTCCATGCGCAGGTCGTACAGGCGCGCGGCGAGCGCGCCGAGGTTGTCCTTCGGGCTCGTCGCGACGCTCGCGTGAAAGCCGGTGTCGACGAGCACCGGCCCGGCCGCCGGGTGGTCGACCAGGAACGCCGGCACCGGGAGCGCCACCCAGTGGCGCCTGCGGGTCAGGAACGCCCGCGGGACGGCGACCGGGCCCTTGGGCCGGGCGAAGTAGCCGGGCGGCGCCATGACCTTCCCCGCGAGCAGCGGTCGCACGCGGACGGTCGCCCCCTCGCGCCCGCCGGGCAGGGGCCCGTGCAGCGGCTTCGTGCGTGCGGCGACCGACACGGCCGGCACGGTACCGTCCCGCTCATGCGCGCCGCCAGCTCCTCGCCGCTCCTGCGCCCGGGGCTGCTCGACGGCGTCGGCGTTCAGGCAGCCCCGCGCAGCAAGCTCGCGGACGCCTGCGGCGCGCTCGGCGCAACGGTCACGCACGTCGAGACCGACCTGCTCGACGAGCAGGCCACGCTCGCGGCCGTCGCGGGGACCGAGGCGGCGGTGCTCGTCGTCGACGCCGCCGTGCCCTTCGGCGCGGGGGGCGCGGACGCGCTGCGCGTCGCGCTCGACGGGGCCTGGTCGGCCGTCCACGCCCGGTTCGCCCCGGAGTGGGAGGGCAAGGTCGTCCTGGTCGCGCCGCGCGCCTCCGCGGGCGACCACGCGGTGGCGCTACGGGCGGGCCTCGAGAACCTTGCGCGCACGTTGTCGATCGAGTGGTCGCGCCACGGCGTGCGGACGACGGCGATCCTGCCGGGGGACGAGAGCTCCGACGAGGAGGTCGCGCAGGTGGTCGCGTTCCTGGCCTCCTCGGCGGGCGACTACTACTCGGGCTGCGCGTTCGGGATGACCTAGCCGCCGCGGGGCGGTTGCGAGGCGGCGCCCCGTTTCCTAGCCGGCGGCCCAGGGCACCTCGACGGAGTCCTCGTGCGGGCTGTCGCGGGCGACGACGTACTCCGCGGCCTCGGTGGCGGACAGGTTCTCGAGCACGTGGGTCTCGCGCGGGGGCACGTAGACCATGTCGCGCGCCGCCAGGTGCTCGACGTGCTCGAGCTCGTCGCCCCAGCGGACGTCGAGCTCACCGGACAGCAGGTAGACGGCCGACTCGCAGGCGGCGTGGTAGTGGGGCCGCGAGCGCGTCGCGGGCGGCACGCGGAAGACGCCCATGTAGATGTTCACCGCGCCGGCCGTGGCCGCCGAGATCTCCGCGCCGCCGAGCACGCCTCGAGGCACCTCCCGCTCCCCTTGCGGCTTGACCACCCTCACACCCGCACACCGTAGTCCACCCACTCCTCGCGCACACCCCCGAACCCGTCGTAGAGCGCCTGGGCGCGCGCGTCGTCGGGCGGGACGCAGGCGCGATGACGACCCCTTCGGTCAGGTCGTCATCCCTCCGAACATGCCGCCGGTGACGTTCAGCACCTGGCCGTGGACGTAGTTGCTCCACGGCGTGCAGAGGAAGAAGACGCCGCCGGCGGCCTCCTCGGGCGATGCCGCGCGACCGAGCGGGATGAGCATCGCCGCCATCCCGCGCAGCTGCTCGGGGATGCCGAGCTGGACCGTCTCGCCGTCGACCTCCATGACGTTGTTGGAGACCTTCGCCTGGGTCAGGCGCGTGTCGACGAAGCCGAAGGCGACCGCGTTGACGTTGACCCTGAACTGGCCCCACTCCTTGGCGACGGTCTTCGTCAGGCCGACGACCGCGGACTTCGCGGCCGCGTAGTTGGCCTGGCCGGCGTTGCCGAACGTGCCCGAGGTGGAGGAGACGTTGACGATCTTGCGGAACACCTCGCGGCCCTCCTCGCGCTCGCGCTTGGCCGGCTCGCGCAGGTGCGGCGCGGCGGCCCGGATCACCTTGAACGGGACCGTGACGTGGATGTCGAGCATCCGCTGCCACCAGTCGTCGGAGATCTTGTGCACCGGCGCGTCGAGCGTGTAGCCCGCGTTGTTGACGATGATGTCGAGCTTGCCGAAGCTGTCGATCGCGGTCTGGACGAGTCGGTCGGGGGCGTCGCCCTTCGTGAGATCGCCCGAGAACACCGCGGTCTCGCCGCCGATCTCGGCGGCCGCCTGCTCGGCGACGTCGCCGTCGAGGTCGTTGACCACGAGCTTGGCTCCGTGCTGGCTCAGCACCTCGGCGGTCGCCCGGCCGATGCCGCGCGCCGAGCCGGTGACGATCGCCACCTTGTCGTCGAGGACTCCCATGGACCGACCTCCATTCGTTCCTTGCTCGTGCGAAGGGCCGCAACCCTACTGTGGTGGCGATGACGCTGGAGCAGATCGCCGAGGAGATCCGATCGCACACCGGCTGCGGCAGCGAGCCGTGCGAGACCTGCACGAGCTTCGTCCCCGGAGAGGGCTCTCCGGACGCCGACGTGGTCATCGTCGGCGAGGCGCCGGGCGCCCGCGAGGACGCGACGGGACGGCCGTTCGTCGGGCCCGCGGGGCGCCTGCTCGACGGGCTGCTCGCCGAGGCCGGCCTGGAGCGCCGGCACGTGTTCATCACGAACGTCGTCAAGGCGCGCCCGCCGGGCAACCGCGACCCGCGCGCCGCGGAGGTCGCCCACCACCGACCGTGGCTGGAGGCGCAGCTCGCGGTCATCCGGCCGCGCCTGGTCGTGCCGCTGGGGCGGCACGCGCTGAGGCACTTCGCGCCCGACGCGCGGATCGGCGAGGCGCACGGGACGCTCGTCGGCGAGGGCCTGTTTCCGCTCTACCATCCGGCCGCCGCGCTGCACAATCCGAGGCTGCGCGAGACGCTGCTGCGCGACGCGCGCGCCCTCGGCGCCGCGCTGGGCTGATGACACGGTGTCGCGCCGTCTAATAGTCTCCATCCGCCCATGTCCGCGCCCAAGCGCACCCGTCTGCGTCAGCAGCCCGACGAGACGCGAACCCTGATCCTCGACACCGCCGAGGCGCTCCTGCGCGAGCGCCCGTTCCGAGAGCTGTCCGTGGACGACGTCATGCGGCCCACCGGCTACCGGCGCACGGTGTTCTACCGCCACTTCGCCGGCCTGCCGCAACTGGTCCTGGAGGTGCTCGCACGGGTGCTGCCGGAGCTGGTGGCCGCCCAGCAGGCGTTCGCCGAGATCGCCGAGCAGGAGCTGTCGCGCGAGCGCGCCGAGCAGCTGATACGGCCGGTGGTCGAGCACTGGAGCCGTCACGGCCCGCTCCTGCGGGCGATGCGGGACGCGTCGATCGTCGACCCGGACGTCGAGGCGCTGCTCGAGGGCACCCAGCGTCGCTTCCAGCTCCTGCTGGGGGAGACGATCGCCCGCCGCCAGGCGGCCGGCCTCGCACCCGGCGCGGATCCCGTCGAGCTCGCGGGCGCGCTGCTGGGCATGAACCAGCGCTATCTGATGACGAGCTTCGGCTCCGGCGAGCCCTCGGTCACCGTCGAGACGGCCGCCGAGGTGCTCGTCTCGGTGTGGGTCGCCGTCATGTCGCCGCGCGCCTAGCTGCTCAGAGGTCGAGGACCTTGCCGAGGATCTCGCGCATGATCTCGTCGGTGCCGCCGCCGATCGACCCGAGGCGGGCGTCGCGGGCCATGCGCTCGATCTCGTGCTCCTCCATGTAGCCGGCGCCGCCGTGGAGCTGGAGGCAGGCGTCGATCACCTCGAACGCCGAGCGCTGCGTGAGCAGCTTCGCCATCGTCACCTCTCGGATCGCGTTCTCGCCGGCGACGAAGCGGGCGAGAGCGTCGTGCGTCGTGCAGCGGCCGGCGTGGATCGTCGTCGCCAGGTCCACGAGCTTGTGGCGCAGCGCCTGGAAGCCCGACAGGGGCCGCCCGAAGGCGTTGCGCCGCTTGACGTAGGCGACGGTGCGGTCGTAGGCGTCCTGCATGGCGCCCACCGCGCCGAGCGCCATCATCAGCCGCTCCCACTGGAAGTTGGCCATGATGAGCGCGAAGCCCTCGTTCTCGCGCCCGAGCAGGTTCTCCTCGGGCACGAACGCGTCGTCGAGGGCGATCAGCGCGGTGTCGCCCGCGTGCCAGCCCATCTTCTCGAGCGGTGAGGCGGACACGCCGGGCTGGTCGGTGTCGACCAGCAGGAACGACAGGCCGTGGTGGCCGCCCTCGCCGGTCGTCTTGACCGCGGTGACGAGGAACGACGCGCGGACGCCGTTGGTGATGTACGTCTTCGCTCCGCGCACCGTCCAGCCGCCGTCGACCCGGGTGGCGCGGGCGCGGATCGCGGCCACGTCGGAGCCCGCGTCCGGCTCCGTGATCGCCAGCGCGGCGATCCGCTCGCCCGCTACGGCGGGCGCGAGGTAGCGCCGCTTCTGGTCCTCGGTGCCGAACTTCCAGATCGGCGGCGTCGCGATGCCGGTGTGGGCGCCCAGGCCGGCGGCGACGCCGCCGGAGCCGCAGCGGGCCAGCTCCTCGGTCCAGACGGCGTCGTGAAGGTGGTCGCCGCCCTGGCCGCCGTATTCCTCCGGGTACTTCAGGCCGAGGAAGCCCAGCTCCGCCGCGCGGTGGAAGACCGCGTCGGGAAACCAGCGCGCGTCCTCCCACTCGCGCACGTTCGGGCGCAGCTCGGTCTCGACGAACCTCCGAACGGCCGCCCGGAGGTCGTCGTGCTCGTCGGTGAACGGTGAGGGGTGCACGCGCGCGAGCCGCCTTCAGCGGGCCCGCGCGCAGCGGCGGGGGCTAGCCGGTGGGGGCGTCGGCGCAGCGGTAGGACTGGTGGAAGGCCTTCCGGAAGCCGGCGTGGGGCCGGTTGTCGGCGAAGGCGATCCGCAGCCGCGTGAACTGCGGCACGTCGCCGCACTGGCGCACGCGCGTGAGCCGGACGCGCACCGCATAGTCGCGGGTCTTGCCCGCCGCGCAGTTCGGCTTGCAGTTGTTGACCTCGGCGACGCCGCTGCCGCGGGCGTTCTTGGCGCCGTAGCGCTGCCAGCGGATCTCCGTGATCGGCATCCCGGCATCGGCGCAGAACGGCTGGATCGACGTGGGCTTGTACTCGTTGGTGACGCAGTCGCCCGGGAAGAAGACCCGCAGGTCGTCCTTCGCGGACGCTGCGGCGGGGACGAGGAGCGCCGCCGCGGCGGCGGCGGCGAGGGGGAGGATGAATCGGCGCATGGCGCGGAACGTATACGCGCGGCCGGCCGGTTGCGGCACCGGACGCCGTTGGCGGACAAACGTCTACAGCCCATACGAGCGGCCGATGACGTCGAGCATGATCTCGTCCGTCCCGGCGCCGATGCGGTTCAGGCGCATGTCCCGCCACACCCGCTCGACGCCGTACTCCTTCATGTAGCCGGCGCCGCCGTGGATCTGGATGCACTCGTCGGCGACCTCGACGGCGATCCGCGACGCGTAGAGCTTCGCCATCGAGATCTCGCGGACGGGGTACTCGCCGTTCTTGAACCGCCAGGCCGTCGTGTAGACCATCTGCCGGGCGGTCTCGATCTTCGTCGCCATCTCGGCGAACTTGTGGCGGATCGCCTGGAACCTGCCGATCTGGCGGCCGAACGCCGTCCGCTCGAGCGCGTACTGGAGCGTGCGGTCGAAGCAGTGCTGGGCGCCCGCGACGCACCCCGCCGCGCCGATCAGCCGCTCGCCCTGGAGCTCCCACATGATGTGGTAGAAGCCCTTGCCGACCTGGCCCAGCACCGCGCTCGCCGGGACGCGCACGTCCTGGAACGCCAGCAGCGCCGTGTCGCTGGCGTGCATGCCGAGCTTGCGCAGCCGGGCCTCGCGCACCACGCCGGGCGCGTCCATCGGCACGAGGAACAGCGTGAAGCCGTCGTAGCCGGCGTCCGGGTCGGTCTTGGTGACGAGCACGATGACGTCGGCGCGGTGGCCGTTGGTGATGTAGGTCTTCGACCCGTTGATGACGTAGTCGTCGCCGTCGCGTACGGCGCGCGTCTTGATGCCGGCGACGTCGGAGCCGGCGTCGGGCTCCGTGATGCCGAGGCAGAGGATCTTCTCGCCCGCGATCGCGGGGACCACCCACTCCTGCTTCTGCTCCTCCGTGCCGAAGGCCAGGATCGGCGGCATCGCCATGTCCGTGTGGACCGCGACGCCCATCGCCAGGCCACCCGAGCCCGAGTGCACGATCTCCTCGGCGAGCACGAGCGCCGAGTAGTAGTCGCCGCCCTGGCCGCCGTACTGCTCGGGCTTGTCGAGGCCGAGGAAGCCCAGCGCCCCCATCCGCCGGAAGACCGAGTCGGGGAACGTCGTCTCCTCCCACTGCTCGGCGTGTGGCGCGAGCTCCTTCGTCGCGAAGCTGCGGACCGACTCGCGGAGCTGCTCGTGCTCGTCGGTGAGGATGAAGTGGGTGCGCTTCGCGCCGAAGTCCGGCTTGAGAACGGGGTCCGTGGCGGCCATGGGGCGGACCGTAGCGCGAATCCGGCCAAAAGTGAACAGTAGAGCTTCCTACTCTCCGCTCCGGCCCGTAGGATGCGCTCCGTGACCAAGGTTCGCTACGACGTGGCGCCCAGCGGCGTCGCCACCATCACCCTCGACGACCCCGACACGCGCAACGCGCTCTCCCCCGAGCTGCTCGGGGAGCTGCTCGCGGCGTTCGAGCGCGCCCGCGACGACGGCGCCGTCCGCTGCGTGGTGCTGGCCTCGTCGCACCCGCGCACGTTCTCCTCGGGCGCCGACCTCGGCGGCTTCGCCGCCGATGCGCCGCTGGTGCACCGCCACGCCGCGACCGAGCGCTTCGTCGAGCTGTTCCAGCTCATCGGCCGACTCGGCAAGCCGTCGGTGGTCAAGGCGGGCGGCCACGTCCTCGCCGGCGCCCTCGGGATCGCGCTCGCCTGCGACCTGATCG
>JANJUA010000282.1 GCA_024710825.1 Solirubrobacteraceae bacterium | reverse complement strand
GGCGCGGTGGATCGCCCGGGCGCTGGAGTCGCTCCAGCAGGGCAACCGCGCGCTGCTGGTGCGCAACGGGATCGCCAAGGACGTCTTCGCCCCGCCCCCGGCCGCGCCCGTCGCGCTGCACGGCCCGCTGCGGATCCTCGTCGAGGGAAGCGAGCGGATCGCGTTCAAGGGCGTCGCCGAGGCGCTCGCCGCGACCGCCGAGATGGCCGAGGAGCGGCACGTCACGCTCGTCACGCCCGACCGCGAGGGCGACGACCCCGCCGGCGCGGACAGGGTGATCCGCGCCGTCGCCCACACGGAGATGGCGCGCCTCTACCGGGAGCACGACGTCGTGCTGAAGCTCTCGCGCGTCGAGGGCATGTTCGGCCCGCCGCTCGAGGGCTTCCACTGCGGCGCGACGTGCGTCGTGACGCCCGTCACCGGCCACGACGAGTACGTGCGCCACGGCCACAACGGGCTCGTGGTCGACTGGGACGACACGCGTGGGACGGCCCGCGCGCTGGACCTGCTCGCCCGCGACCGGGCCCTGCTGCACCTGCTGCGCACCAACGCGCTGGCCACCGCGCGCGCCTGGCCGTCGTGGGAGCAGGCCGGGTCCTTCATGGCGCTCGCGCTGCGCCGCATCGCGGCCGAGCCGCCCCCGCCGCCGCGGGTGGCAGGCCGCCGCCTCGTGCGCGACTTCCAGGCGAACCTCGCAGCCGGCCAGCGCCTCACGATCGACCACACGATCACCTCCGGCGTGCTGAAGGACCTCCGCGAGCAGAACGCCTACAAGACCGGCGTCTGGCTGCGCGGCGTCTTCCTCAAGATCACGGCGCCCGCTCGCCGGCTCAAGGCCCTGCTGCGGCGCGGGCGATGACGCCGCGACCCGACCGCTGGCGGGTCCTCGCGGTCCTCTGCGCGGCGCTCTCGGTGGTGATCATCGACGTCACGGTGCTGCACGTCGCGGCGCCCGCCATCACCCAGGACCTGCGGCCGTCGGCCGTCGAGCTGCTGTGGATCATCGACGTCTACCCGCTCGTCGTGGCCCCGCTGCTGGTGGCGACGGGCGTGCTGGGCGACCGGCTGGGGCGCAAGCGGATGCTGATCGCCGGGATGGTGGTCTTCGGCGCCGCGTCGGCGGCGTCGGCGTTCGCGCCGACGCCGCTCGCGCTGATCGCGGCGCGGGCGCTGATGGGCGTCGGCGGGGCGATGATCATGCCGGTCACGATGTCGATCCTGCGCGACGTCTTCGACGACCGCGCGGAGCGGGTGCGCGCCGTGGGGATCTGGAGCGCGGTGCTGGCCTGCGGAGCGGCGGTCGGCCCGATCGTGGGCGGCGTGCTCGTCGAGCACTTCTGGTGGGGGTCGGTCTTCCTCGTCAACGTCCCCGTGCTGGCGGTCGTGCTCCCCTTCGCGCTGTGGATCCTCCCCGAGAGCCGGGCGGGCGACCCACCGCCGTGGGACCTGGCGAGCGTCGTCCTCGTCGGCCTCGGGGTGCTGGGTCTGGCGTACGGCATCAAGGAGGGCGCCAGCCACGGGTTCGGCGAGCCGCTGCCGGCCGCGGCGCTGGTCGGCGGGCTCGTGCTGCTGGCGGCGTTCGTCCGCCGCCAGCTCCGGCTCCCGGAGGCGCTGCTCGACGTCCGCCTGTTCGCCGACCGCACCTTCGCCGTGGCGGTCGCCTGCGTGCTGCTGTCGATGTTCGCGCTGGTGGGGCTCGAGCTCTACTTCGCCCAGTACCTGCAGCTCGTGATCGGGCTGGAGCCGCTGGCGGCGAGCGTCCGGCTGATGCCGCTGTTCGCGGCGTCGCTGGCGGGCGCGCTGCTCGCCGCGCGGCTGCTGGAGCGCCTCGGGACGCGGCTCGCCGTCGCCGCCGGGCTGGCGGTCTCGACGGTCGCGCTCGTGCCGCTGCTGTGGCTGGGCGTCACGGACGAGTACGTGCTGCTGTGGCCGCCGTTCGTCGCCATCGGCTTCGCGCTGGAGGTCGCGCTCGTCGCGGCCAACGACGCGATCATCTCCGCGGTGTCAGCGGACCGCGCGGGCGGAGCGGCGGCGATCGAGGAGACGGCCTACGAGCTCGGCGGCGGCCTCGGGGTGGCGGTGCTCGGCTCGATCCTGACGGCGGCGTACGCGGGCGCGCTGGGGGCGTCGGCGCCGGCCGCGGCCCGCGAGTCGCTCGGCCGAGCCGTCGAGCTCGCCGGCGGCCTTCCGGTCGCGGCGGGCGACGCGCTCGTCTTCGCGGCGCGGGAGGCGTTCGTCCACGGCTTCCACGTCGCCATCGCCGTCGCGATCGGCCTGCTCGCCGTCTCGGCGCTGCTGGCCGCCGTCGTCCTGCGGACATCAGTGGTGCTCAAGTCGTGCGGGGCGGCCGCCGATCCACTGCCGGATGAGACGACACCGTGAAGTGCTCCTCGCCTCCCTCGCCGTGCTCGTGGGAGCCGCCATCGCGCTCCCATCCGCCGCGACCGCTCAGGATCCACCGTCCCCGACCGCCGACCCGGCGCCCCAGGCGCAGGGCTCGTTCGTGGTCGAGTGGGACAAGCTGAAGAAGCCCCACCGCGCCATCGGGCGCAAGCTGCGCAAGTCGAAGGCGATCGAGCGCGTCGCCGCCGCCGTCAACGAGCTGGTCGCCATCCCGCGCGACATCGCGATCGGCTTCACCGACGAGACGACCGTGGGCCCCGCCTACATCCCCGATCAGCGCGGCCAGGAGCTGCACTTCATCGTCTTCCCCGGGACGTTCCTGCGCCTCGAGCACGACGCGCTGCGCGCCCAGCTGCGCGGCGTCAAGGGCCTCGGGGTGCACCGCGCCCTGCGCTACGCCAACCAGTTCATCATCGCCCATGAGATCGGCCACGCGCTGGTCGACCAGCTCAAGCTGCCGATCACCGGCAAGGAGGAGGACGCGGTCGACGGGTTCGCCGCGTACCTGCTGACCAAGGAC
>JANJUA010000251.1 GCA_024710825.1 Solirubrobacteraceae bacterium | reverse complement strand
GGCGACGTCGTGGTGCTGTTGCGCGGAGCGCCCGTCGTGGCGCCCGCCTTCCTGGCCCCGCTCGTCGGCGCGCTCGCCGGCGACCAGCCCGAGCACGAGGTCGTGGTCGTCGACGACGCCTCCGTAGGGCTCGAGGCCCTCCTCGCCCGGCTCGAAGGCGACGTGACGCTGGTCCGCACCCCCCGGCGCGAGGGCTTCGCCGCCGCCGCCTCGCGCGGGCTGGAGCGCTGCACCGGCGACGTCGTGGTGCTGCTGCGCGGCGCCCCCGTCGTGGCGCCCGCCTTCCTCGCCCCGCTCGTCGGCGCGCTCGCCGCGGACCCCGGGCTGGCCGCCGCCACCGCGGCCACCTCCCATCCCGTCGCCGCGCACGCCGTCGCCGTGCGCCGGGCGGAGGTCGCCGCGCTTCCCGCCGCCCCCGCGGGGCTCGAGATCGCCGCGCTCTGCGCCGAGCGCGCCCGGGCGGGCCGCGTGGAGGCGATCCCCGGCAGCGTCGTGGCCGCGCCCGGCGCCCGGACGGCGGTGGGCGCCCGCCGCGAGCCGGGCGACGAGGAGGTCGAGCTGACGATCGTCGTCCCGACCCTCGACGCGACGAGCGACCGCGTCCGCCGCTGCGTCGCCGCCGCACAGGCGACCACCGAGTGCGCGCACGAGATCGTCGTCGTCGACAACGGCGCCCCGCCGCAGGGCTTCGCCGCGCCCGTCAACGCCGGGCTGCGAGCCGCCCGCGGCCGCTACGCGCTCGTCCTCAACGACGACGTCGAGCTGCTGCCCGGCTGGTGGCCGCCGCTGCGCGCCGCGCTCGACGCCGGCGCCGCCGTCGCGTTCCCGCTCACCGTCGACGGCGCGATGCGCCGCGACTTCGCCGCCTGGTGCTTCGCCGTGTCGCGCGCCGCGATCGACGCGTTCGCGGTCGCTCCCGGCGAGTTCCTCGACCCGGAGCTCGTCGTGTGGTTCAACGACACCGACCTGCTCGAGCGCCTACGCCGCGCGGGGCTCCCGCCGGTGCTCGTCGAGGCCTCGACGATCCGCCACGGCCTCTCGGAGACGGTGGCGAGCGAGGATCCGGAGCTGCGGGCGTGGATCGCCCGGCGGATCGCCGCCGACAAGGCCGCGTTCGAGCGCAAGCACGGGGTCCTCGTCGGCTCCGATCGGACGAACGTTTAGTTCGCTCAACCCGGCGTCGGTCGCGGCCGAGAAACGGAGGGCAGAGGCGACATGGAGTCGGCTCTGGGACAACCCATCCCCGTTCTCAAGGAGAGAGCATGTCCCTTCGCGTGCAGAACAACGTCGAGGCGTTCGGTGCCCACCGGAACCTGACGAACACGTCGAACAACCTCCAGAAGTCGATGGAGCGCCTCTCGTCCGGCTACCGCATCAACCGCGGCGCCGACGACGCCGCCGGACTCGGCATCTCGGAGAAGATGCGCGGCCAGATCCGCGGTCTCGCCCAGTCGCAGCGCAACATCGGCGACGGCGTCTCGCTCGTCCAGACGGCCGAGGCCAACCTGGACGAGGTCCACTCGATGCTCCAGCGCGTTCGCGAGCTGGCGGTCCAGTACAACAACGGCACGCTGTCGGCGGCCAACAAGGCGGCGATCCACTCCGAGGCCGTCCAGCTCGGCTGCGAGATCCAGCGCATCGGCAACTCGGCGCAGTTCAACGGCATCAGCCTGCTCAACAGCACCGGCACGGTGACCTTCCAGGTCGGCGCCAACGACGGCCAGACCATCACGGTCGGCCTGATGAACCTCGCCGGCAGCTCGGCGACGTCGTTCTGCCTGGCGTCCGCCACCGCCCTGAGCACCATCGACGGCCACATCGACACGGTCAGCGCGCAGCGCGCCACGTTCGGCGCGGTGCAGAACCGGCTCGAGTACGCCAACCGGTCCGCCGCGGCGTACCAGGAGAACCTCGTCGCCGCGGAGTCCCGCATCCGCGACGTGGACATGGCTCAGGAGATGATCAACTTCTCCAAGAACCAGATCCTGCAGCAGGCCGGCACGTCGATGCTCAGCCAGGCGAACCAGTCCAGTCAGGGGGTCCTCTCGCTGCTGCGCTGAGCGACCGTCCGCAGCGAAGGGATGACGCGGGCCGCCCCTCGGGGCGGCCCGTTCCCGTGGGGCGCTCGTCAAGCGGCGGCGGGTCCGTCCGACTACCGGGTGGATGAGCGTCGCGGACACCCTCACCCGGATCGCCGAGATCCAGGCGCTGCTGGCGCCGCGGCCCGCGGTCCCGCCGCCGACCCCGACCGGCGGGACGTTCGCGGAGGTGCTCGACACGCGGTGGAACCTCTCGGCCACGACGCCGACGGGCCTCGGCGCGGTCCCGGCCGCCGCGACCGGCATGAGCGCCGCGGGCGACGCGGGCGCGCGGATGGTCGCGCTCGCCCAGGCCGAGCTCGGCGTCGCCGAGCAGCCGCCCGGCTCCAACGAGGCGCCGCGCATCGCCGAGTACCGGACCGCCACCGCCGGCTCGGGCGTCGGCCCGTGGTGCGCCTACTTCACGTCGTGGGTCGCGCAGCAGGCGGGCGCTCCGCTGGGCGAGGCGGGCCAGGGCTTCGGCGCCGTCGCCGCGGTCGCCGACTGGGCGCAGCGGACGGGCCGCTGGACCCCGGCGGCGGCGGGCCTGCCGCCCCGGCCCGGCGACCTGATCGTCTGGGACGGCCGCCACATCGGCATCGTCGAGTCCGTCGGCGTCGACGGCTCGATCCACACGATCGAGGGCAACTCCGACGACGCCGTCGCCCGCCGCGCCTACGGCCCCGACGGCGGCGGCGCCACGGGCTACGTCAGGGTCGGGTAGCCGATCTGGCCGGCGCGGTCGGTGACCGTGCCGATGCGCGCGGTCCCCGGATGTCTCGCGGCGAGGAGCGCGACCGCGTCGTCCGCGCGCGCCTCCGGCACGACGCAGACGAACCCGCAGCCCATGTTGAAGACGTCCCACATCTCCTGCTCGGCCACCTGCCCCAGCCGCCGCACGAGCGTGAAGATCCCCGGCACCGGCAGCGGCGCCTCGATCGCGAAGCCGACGCCGTCGTCGAGGCGCAGCAGGTTCGCCAGCCCACCGCCCGTGATGTGCGCGAGGCCGTGCACCGGGACGTCCGAGCGCAGCAGCTCGAGCGCCGCGCGCACGTAGATCGCCGTCGGCTCGAGCAGCGCGTCGGCCACCGTCGCCCCGCCGAGCTCCTGCGGGCGGTCGTCGTAGTCGAGCGCCGCGAGCGCCCGTCGCGCCAGCGTGTAGCCGTTGGAGTGGATGCCGCTCGAGGGCAGCCCGACGAGCGCGTCGCCGGGCCGGATCGCCGCGCCGGTGACGATCGCGTCCAGCGCGACCGTGCCGAAGCAGGACGCGCAGAGGTCGAAGCCGTGCGGCGACGGATGGCCGCGGATCAGCTCGGGAAGCACGGCG
>JANJUA010000209.1 GCA_024710825.1 Solirubrobacteraceae bacterium | reverse complement strand
GATCCACGTCGTGCCCGACGTCATCGCCAACGCGGGCGGCGTCGTCGTCTCCTACTTCGAGTGGGTCCAGAACCTGCAGCACTTCCGCTGGGACGAGCGCGAGGTCAACGAGCGCCTCGGCAAGATCCTGCGGCGGGCGTTTCGGGAGGTCAACGCGCGCGCGCTCGACGAGGGATGCTCGCTGCGGCTCGCCGCCTACGCGCTCGGCATCGAGCGGGTGGTCGAGGCGGCGGGCCTGCGCGGACACGTGTGAGGTCCGGTCGTGGCTAGGCCGGCACCGTCACGGCCCGCACGCGCGCGCGGCCCAGCAGCGGCACGAGCACGATCGTGGCCAGCAGCATCGCCCCGTTGACGACGAACGCCGCCTGGAAGCCCTCCGTCAACGCCGCCGCCTGGCCGCCGCCCGCGGCGACCACGTCCGCCGTCCGCTCGCTCGCGATCGTCACGAGCACCGCGATCCCGACGGCTCCGCCGACCTGCTGGCACGTGCTCAGCAGGCCCGAGACGATGCCCGCGTCGCGGCCGGCGACGCCGCCGGTCGCCACGGCCGTCAGCGGCACGAAGCCGAGGCCCATCCCCACGCCGGCCAGGGCGAGGGCGGGCGCCAGGGCGCTCCAGTAGCCGGCGTCGACTCCGAGCCGGCTCAGCACCAGCATGCCCGACGCCGCCGCGAGCAGCCCGACCGCCAGCATCGCGCGCGGCCCGACGCGGGGCATCAGCTTGGTGGCGACGCCGCTCGTCAGCCCGAACGCGAACGTGAACGCCAGGAACGACACCCCGGCGCGCAGCGGCGACCAACCGTGGACGAGCTGCATGTACAGCGAGACGAAGAAGAACATCGCGAACATGCCCGCCGCCGCGAACGCCATGATCGCGTTGGAGACCGAGACCGAGCGCCTGCGCACCAGGCGGGGCGGCACCAGCGGATCGCCCGCCCGCCCCTCCCGCAGCGCGAACGCCACGAGGAGGACCGCCCCGGCGGCCAGCCCGCCGAGCGTCAGCGCCGACGTCCACCCCTGCTCGTGGCTCTCCACGACCGAGTAGACGATCGCCAGCAGACCGCCCGTGACGAGAACGGCGCCGGGGACGTCGAGCGTCGCCCGCTCGCGGCGCCCCGGGTCCGCCGGCAGCAGCCGCAGCGAGGCCGCGAGCACGGCCAGGCCGATCGGGACGTTGACGAAGAACACCCAGCGCCAGCCGATCGTCTCCGTGATCGCGCCTCCCGCCAGGAGGCCGGTGGCGGCGCCGAGCCCCAGGAGCGCGGCCCAAACGCCGAGCGCGCGGGTGCGCGCCGGGCCCTCGGCGAAGGTGGTGACGAGGATCGCCAGCGCCGCCGGCGACAGCAGCGCGCCCGCCAGTCCCTGGAGCCCGCGCGCGCCGACCAGGAGCTCGTCGGAGCGCGCCAGGCCGCAGACGGCGGAGACGAGCGTGAACAGCGCGAGCCCGACGAGGAACATCCTGCGCCGGCCGAGCACGTCGGCAGCGCGACCACCGAGCAGGAGGAAGCCTCCGAACAGCAGCAGGTAGGCGTTGACCACCCAGGCGAGCGAGCGCTCGGAGAGGCCGAGGTCTCGGCCGATCGACGGCAGCGCCGTGTTCACGATGGTGTCGTCGGCGACGACCATGAACTGCGCCATGCAGATGACGAGCAGGACGAGGACCGAACGGGAGCGGGAGCGGGACACTTCGACTTCTTTCGTGCGAGCGTAGCTTTAGTTGCTGCGAATGTAGAAGAATCTGCGGCCTATGGCAAGATCCGGCCATGAGCGAACGCTCCGACCGCCGCACCGCGCTCCTCGACGCGACCCTGGCGCTGATCGCCGAGGGCGGGCTGGCGGCCGTGACGCACCGCGCCGTCGAGGCGCGCGCCGGGCTGCCGCACGGCTCGACGACCTACTACTTCCGGTCGCGCCAGAAGCTCATAGACGCGGCCGTGAGCCGGCTGGCCGAGATCGACCATGCCGTGGTCGACGCGATCGGCCACGAGGTCGCGCTGCTGGTCGCCCAGCGCGGCCCGAGCATCGACTACGCCGAGCTCGCGGCCCGCTTCACCGGCTGGATCCGCGCCCGGCCGGACGTGCAGCTGATCCGCTACGAGCTCTTCCTCGCCGGCACCCGCCGGCCGGAGATCGCCCACACGATGCAGGAGGCGCGCGCGTCGTTCGTCCGCCTGCTCGTGCCGATCGCCGTCGCGGCGGGCGCCGACGACCCCGAGCGCGCCGCGAGCACGATGGTCTCGCTGCTCAACGGCCTGATCTTCGACGAGCTCACCGCCCGCCCGCCCGGACACGCGCCGGAGATCACCGCGCTCGACTTCGAGCGGATCGTCCGCTTCGTCAGCTGAGCACCCCGGGGAGACGCCCCCTGCTCATCAGAGGGGCGCCTCCCACTCGGGCGTTCAGCGCAGCACGGGGCCGTTCCCCGGGGCCGCCGTGCGCTTGTGACGTCCCTGTCGTCGGCAGGTCGATCGGCGGGACGCAACGCCCACAGGCCGATTGGACGGAAGGCGGATGGCCTTCGGGCCTCAGAGCGCGGGACCACCACGACGGCGGTCCCGGCTCGCGGCGTCAGCCGTCGAAGTCGAAGTCGCGCGGCGGGCGCTGCTCGAACCAGAGCCGGTCGTGCTCCGGCGTCTCCTGGAGGAAGTCGGGCGTCTCCTCGAGCACGTCCTCCTCGGCGCCCTCGCCCAGGGCCGACGGCTCGGGCTCCTCCTCCTCCTCCTCGAGCTCACGGCGGCTCGGGCGGCGCTGGGCCTCCTCGAGATCCGCCGCGTCGAAGGCGACCGTCGCCTGCGGATCGGGGTCCGGCTCGCGGGGCGGCGCCTCGCAGGCGAGCTCGTCGGCCTCGGCGTCGGGCTCCTCGTGGGCGGGGGGCGACGGCTCGTCGGGAGCCGAGGGCTCCTCGGCGTCGGACGCGGGTTCGCGCTCCCGCTCCTCACGCGGGGCGGGCGGCACGTCGAGCGGCTCCGGGCCGCGCCGTGCCGGCCCGAGCGCCTCCTGCTCCTGCTTGGCCACTTCGGAGGCGTCGGCACCGTGGCGCCGCTTGAGCTCGAGGTGCTCTCGGATGGCGTCGTCGAGCAGTCCCATCAGACTCCTACACCCTACCGGCAGCTCGCACGGT
>JANJUA010000186.1 GCA_024710825.1 Solirubrobacteraceae bacterium | reverse complement strand
GCAAGCGCGCCACGCTGCGCGCCTCCGCGCTGCGCTCCCGCCCGCTGGAGGAGAAGGCGCTCACCGCCCGGGCGATCGAACGCGAGGTGCTCCCGGCGCTCGCCGCCGGCCGTCTGCGCGTCCCGGTCGCCGACGCGTTCGCGCTCGACGACGCGCCCGCCGCCTACGACCGCTTCACGGCGGGCGGCAAGCTCGGCAAGGTCGTCCTGACGCTCTAGTAGGGCGGCAGGTCCGCGTACCACTCGCCGAGGACGCGGAACGCCCGCCAGAAGGCGCGCTTGGCCTCCTCCTCGTCGAGGGCGTCGTCGATGTTCGGCACGTACAGCGCCTCGATCGACGGCGTGAGCTGCTGGATGACGCCGAACGCGGGATCCAGCGCCCGCGCGAGCGGTACGGCGGCCTCGTCGAGCGACGCCAGGGCGTCGGGTCCCATCACGACGACGATCTTCGGCTGCACGATCGCGATCTCCTCGACGATCCGCGCCACGCACCCCGGCTCCGCCAGCGCCGGGTCGCTCACCGGGCACTTCGCGCACAGCGTGCCGTAGACCGCGAGCGGGTCGATGTCGAGCCGCTTGAGCGACTTCATCAGCGCCATCCCGCTGCGGCCGTAGAACGCGACGCCCTCCTCGATCTCCGAGACGGTCGGCGCGTGCTTGAGCAGCATCACGTCCGCCTGCGGGTGGCCGGAGCCGAGCACCGGCATCAGGTTGCCGCGCGGGCAGTGGGGGCACTCCTGGAGCTCGCGCGTGAGGGCGTTCAGCTCTCGGATGGCGCGCTCGAGGTACTTCTCCCGGATCTCGTCGTCAGTGGCCCTCATGGTGTCGCGGGCTTGATTCCCCGCGCCGCCGTGAGGTCCCTGCGCCTGCATCACGACTTGCGCGTCGCGCGGCGGACGCGGCGCGCCCGGCGCGCCGCACGGGCGCCCGAGGGGGTCGCCTTCGTCTCCAGGAACTTCAGCGCCTGCACGTAGAGCAGGCTGGTCGGCTTGGTCACGATGTCGGCGTCGCGCAGCGACTCGAGGAACTCCTCCGGCCCGTCGAAGTCGCGCATCCGGATCCGCACGGAGCCGAGGCCCTGCGCGACGTGGGAGTCCGAGCCCGCGCCGGCGACGATGCGGTACTTGGCGGCGAAGCGCTCGGCCTCCTCGTTGAACGAGCCGATGGCGACGCGCGGGTTGTAGACCTCGATGGCGTCGACCTCGTCGACGATCGCGAGCAGGTGCTCGTAGTCGGGCACGGCGTGCATGCGGTCGAACGGGTGCGGCACGTAGACGATGCCGCCCTGGCGCCTGATCTCCGCGACGGTCTCCTGGAGGGTGAGGCCGCGCGGGATCTTCTCCTCGAGGAAGAGCCCGATCACCTCGCCCTGCGACGCGGTCTTGACCTCCTCGCCGACGATCACCTTCACGCCGAACTCGGCGGCCTTCTCGCGCGCCTCCAGAGCGCCGGAGATCTCGTTGTGGTCGGTCACGGCGATCGCGCCGAGACCCTGGGCGCGGGCGGTGGCGAGCAGCACCTCGACCGGGGTGGCGCAGTCGCCCGAGTGGTCGGTGTGCATGTGCAGGTCGACGTCGATCAGGCGCCGCCCCGCGAGCCGACGAGCGGCCTCGGGCCGTTCGCGGCCGTCGTGGCGCCGGCCGACGAGCTCGGCGTAGACGCCCTCGAAGTCGTCGGCGACCGAGGCCCAGGCGCGGGGCGGCGGGGCCGTGCGCAGGCGACGAAGCAGCTCGCCGTCTTCGACGAGCCGCTGGAGCTGGGCCCCGAGGGTCTCCGTGTCGCGCGGCTCGAACAGGAGGCCGGCGGAGCCGTCGTCGAGCACCTCCTCGTAGGCGGGCAGGCGGCTGGCGACGACGGCGACTCCCGCGGCGCGGGCCCGCAGCAGCAGCCCGGGCGCGGGGGCGGCGCCCTCGGAGGCCGCGACGAGCACGTCGGCCCGCGCGAGCAGCTCGTCCTCGTCGCGCTCGTCGGGGGTGACGAAGCGCGTGCGCTCGCGCAGCGCCGCGCGCAGCGGCGTCGAGGACGACTGCCCGCGGGCGCTGAGGACGGTGACCTCCCAGGCGTCGTCGAGCGAGAGGCCGCGCAGGCCGCGCAGGAACGCGCGCAGCGCGGGGCGCTCCTCGTGGTCGACGAAGACGATCCGCAGCGGTCCGTCCGAGCGGGGCGCGTGCACGGTCCGCTCGGCGCCGGGCAGGACGACCCGGTAGCCGGCCGGGAACCAGCGGTCCATGAGCGCGGCGGTCTCGGTGAAGCTCGCGGTGCGGGCGTCGAGGCGACCGAAGATGCGCTCGACGACCTTGCGGGCGACCTGCGTCGTGAGCACCCGCTCGGTCGGCAGGTGGAACGTGCCGACGTTCAGCGCGCGGGAGTGGCGCAGCGCGGTGCTCGACACGGACGGCGCGAACGGCTCGTGCACGTGGCAGATGTCGAGGGGAAGCGTGTCGTGGAGCGCCTCGACGGTGCGCGAGACGTCGATCGGCAGGGCGGCGCGGCGGCTCGTGCCGGCCGGGAGCGCCTCGCCGACGGACAGGACGCGGGGGCGGCCGTCGTCGGGCAGCAGCGCCACGGGACGGTCGCGCGCGGCGCGCAGCGCGTTGCGGGTCTCGCGGACGGCGGCGTGGTCGTCCGTCGGCGCGACGACGAGCACGCGGTGGCCGCGCCCGGCGAGCTCCTCGGCCACCCGGGCCACGAACCGGTTGACCTCGTGCCCGGACTCCCATGCGTATGGGGTGACCTGGGCGATCGCGAGCGGTTTGGCGGCCACGAGCGCAGGATAGGTGAGGCCGCGATGCCGTGTCCGGCGACGTTCACCCGGACGGCGGCGTCGGGCGCGGCGCACGCCGTCGGCCACGGCACTAGGTTGCCGCGATGCGCGTCGACGCGAGCACGGTCGAGTCCGCGTGGCGGGAGCGACTCGTCGCCCGCTTCGGTCCGGGCGTCCTCGGCTGGCTGACGACGCTGCCGGACCGGGTCTCGGCGCTCGCGGCGGCGTGGGAGCTGCGCCTCGGGGGCCCCTTCGCGACGGGCGGCACGTCGCGCGTGCTCGCGGTGACGCGCGCCGACGGCTCCGCGGCGGTCCTGAAGCTCTCGCCCGACCCGGCGCTGATCGCGCAGGAGGCGCTCGCCCTCGACGCCTGGGCGGCGCCGCGGATCCTCGAGCGGGCGCCGGACGCGCTGCTGCTCGAGCGCGTCGTCCCCGGCGACCGTCTGCGCGACCGGCCCGGCCCGCCGCCGGCCGCGGGCGAGATCGCCGCGCTCGTGGCGCGGCTGCACGTCTCGCCGCCGCCCGGCGTCGTCGGGCTCGCCGAGCGCCTGCGCCGCGCCTATGCCGGCAGCGCGGCCGACCCCGCGCTCGTCGCCCGCGGCCTGCACGCCGCGCTGGAGCTCGCCGCCGACCATCCCGGCCCGCCCGTGCTGCTGCACGGCGACCTGCACCCGGGCAACGTCCTGACGAGCGCCGGAGGCGGGCTCGTCGCCGTCGACCCGCGGCCCTGCGCGGGCGATCCCGCCTTCGACCTCGTCGCGTGGGTCGCGGGCGGCGGGGACCCGAACGACGAAGCCCGCGACCTCGGGGAGGCCGCGGGCATCGAGCCCGAGCGGCTGCTGCGCTGGCTGCGCGCCGCCGCGGTGCTGCTGTGAGCGCCCGGCGCTAGCTCGGCGTCTCGGCCTTGACGACCGGCGCGCCGACCGGCTTGGTGCCCGGCAGGCCGCTGTACTGCTCGATGAACTCCTCGCTCATCACGCGCGCCTCGTCGTCGGGGCGCTGGTGCATCGGCGACTTCATCAGGTAGGAGGAGGGCCCGTCGAGCTGCCCGCTGAGCCCGTGGTTCAGCGCGAGCTTGCAGAAGCGCACGGCGTCGGTGACGATGCCCGCCGAGTTCGGGGAGTCCCAGACCTCGAGCTTCATCTCGACGTTCAGCGGCACGTCGCCGAACGCCTGGCCCTCGACGCGGATGTGCGCCCACTTGCGGTCCGTGAGCCACGGCACGTAGTCCGACGGCCCGATGTAGACGTCGTCGGCCGGCAGCGTGTGGCCCATGATCGAGGTGACGGCCTGCGTCTTGGAGATCTTCTTCGACTCCAGGCGATCGCGCTCGAGCATGTTGTAGAAGTCCATGTTGCCGCCGACGTTCAGCTGCGACGTGTGCAGCATCTTCACGCCGCGGTCGTGGAAGAGGCGAGCGAGCGCGCGGTGCGTGATCGTCGCGCCGACCTGCGACTTGATGTCGTCGCCGACGATCGGCAGCCCGGCCTTCTCGAAGCGCTTGTTCCAGTAGTCGGAGCTGGCGATGAACGACGGGATGCAGTTCACGAAGCCGCAGCCGGCCTCGATGATCTGCTCGACGTACCACTTCGTCGCCTGCTCGGAGCCGACCGGAAGGTAGGAGACGACGACGTCCGTGTGCGTGTCCTTGAGGATCTGCACGATGTCGGCGGTCTCGCCGGGCGCCTTGGCGATCTTCTCCTTCAGGTACCGGCCGAGCCCGTCATGGGTCATGCCGCGGTAGACCGGGGCGTTCAGGTTCGCCGGCACCTCGGCGAACTTGATCGTGTTGTTCGGGTCCGCCCAGATGGCCTCGCCGAGGTCCTTGCCGACCTTCGTCTCGTTGATGTCGAAGGCGCAGGTGAACTCGATGTCCCCGACGTGGTAGCCGCCGAGATCGACGTGCATCAGCCCGGGGACCTGCTCGTTCGGATCGGCGTCCTTGTAGTACTGGACGCCCTGCACGAACGCCGACGCGCAGTTGCCGACGCCGATGATGGCGACGCGGACCTTCTCCGACTGATAGCGACTGGCGCCATTGGTGGTGCTGCTCAAGATGGAACCCTCCGAAGGTGATACGGCCGATATTGGATACCCCGCCGGGCCGGCCGAGTTACCCCGCGGGTGGCGCGTTGAGCGCCGAGCGCACGTGGAATATGCGCTGGAAGACGGTGATGACCGACAGGGCCGCGAGCACGTACACGGCCGGCTCGAGCAGCTCGACGTCCACGATCGACGCGCCCTTCGCCAGCACCAGGCCGACCGCCAGGATCACGACGCGCACGGCGCGCGTGGCGATCCCGACCTTGCACTCGACGCCGAGCGCCTCGGCGCGGGCGCGCGTGTAGGACACCATCAGCGACGCGAGCACGGCGACGACGACCGCGCCCGCCGCCCACTCCTTGCCGTCCTGCGCGAAGACGACGCAGACCGCGGCGAGCACGATGCCCTCCTCGATCCGGTCGAGCGTCGAGTCGAGGAACGCGCCGAACGGCGTGCCCTTGCCGCTCATGCGCGAGTAGCGGCCGTCGAGCGTGTCGCAGACCGAGCCGACGATGAACGCGATGCCCGCCAGGAAGTAGTAGCGCTCGAGGACGAGGCCGGCCGCAACGAGGTTCAGCGCGAACCCGGTGAGCGAGATCGCGTTCGGCGTCAGGCGCGACTCGATGAGCCGCGTGCGGACGACCTCGCGCCGCTCGGCGGAGCGGGTCGCCATCCGCTCGCGCCGGGGGGACCCGGTCGCCACTACGCCGCGACCTCTGCCCGGCGCGGGGCGAAGCGCCATGCCTCGGGCCGCGCGCGGGCCAGCCACGCGGCGGCGTACGCGGACGCGCCGGCGGTCATGGCGCCGAGGACGGCGTCGGCGATCCAGTGGTTGGCGGTCACGACGATCACGAAGGTCACCACGCCCGGGTATGCGTACCAGAAGACCTTCAGCGCGCGCCACTTGACGAGGCGCGCCAGCGGCCAGCCGATCATGAGGGCGAAGGCGACGTGCATGGACGGAACAGCAGCGTACGGGTTGAAGAGCGCGTTGACCGCGACGGAGTCCTGCGGGATGCCCGTGAACGCGGCGACGGAGTCCACGAAGCCCCACTCGGGGAGGAACCGCGGCGGCGCGGTGGGAAAGACGACGTAGCCGACCAGCGCTATCCCCATGGCCACCACCATCATGTTGCGCACGAAGTAGAACGACTCGTTGCGGAACAGGTAGAGCCACACGAGCGCGCCGAGCGTCACGGAGCTCTGCGCGTTGATGTAGATCCAGCTCGCCGCGTCCACGACGAACGTCGATCCCGACGCCCAGGCCTGGATGCTCGGCTCCACGAAGATGTTCAGCGTGCGCTCGATGTCGATGAGCGTCCGGGCGTTCTCGAAGGCGTCCGACGTCCGGCCGTCCACGCCGCCGCGGACGAGCCGGTAGGCGTAGTAGGCGCCCGCGAAGAGAGCGACCTGACGCAGCACGTCCCACGGGCCGTGGGGCATGAAGCGGGCGAGCAGCGAGCGGAGGCCCTGGACGACCATGACCGAACGATGTTATCCGGCTGTTGCCCGATTGCCGGTACGGCTGCCCGTACACCGGGCTCCGGTGTCGCGCAGCAGCGCGCGCATGGGAGCGACGCGCGGTGCGACCCTGACCGGGGCCTCGTCCACGCGCACGCGCGTGAAGCCGCCGGGCGCCTCGGAGACGCAGCCGGCGCCCTCGACCACCGCGAAGTGGGGGCTGAAGCGCACGCGCACGTCGCCCGAGCGCTCGACGGCGAAGCCGTCGGCGGTCAGCTCGGTCGCGCCGAGCGGCGCCGGGTCGTCGACGGCGAACAGCCGCCAGGAGTCGTCGTGCCACAGCTCGCGCAGCCCCGGCACCTCTCCGTCGCGGATGAGCGCGGCCTCCTCCTCGGCGGATCCGTCGAGCGCGACGTCGGCCAGCGCGACGTGCGAGACGGCGTTCTCGCGCAGCCAGTCCGCGTAGCGCTCGCCGGTGAGCGGGGCGTCGTCGTAGAAGAGCGCGTTGCGGTCGCGGTCGAGCTGGCGCACCCAGCCGCGCGCGAGCGGGACGTGCTCGGCGAGATGGGCGGCCTCCCAGTGCGCGCGCGTGAACGGCACCTCGACCCGCGTCGCCCCGTCGAGACGCTCGACGAGCGGCGTGTAGAAGGCGGCCTCGGTGGACGGGTCGCCCGCGGCGGTCGCCGTGTCGCGGATCGGCGGCATCGCCTGCCAGTAGACGAACGGCAGCGCGACCGCGGCGAGCAGCAGAGGGCGGCGCGTGCCGACCACGCACGCGACGAGCGGGCCGGCGGTGAGCGTCGCGAGCCGCGTGACGTTGCCGCCGACCGCGGTGGGCACGACGAAGCAGGCGAGCACGGCGACCGCGTAAAGCGCGGCCCCGGCCCGCAGCACGCGCTGGGCGCGGGGCAGCGCGACCGCCAGCGCGACGAGCGCCGCGAACGCCGGCCAGAACGCCGAGGCGACGAACGGCTCCGTGCCGCCCTCGGAGAACAGCGCGTTGAGCAGCGCGACGGGGGCCAGCGCGGCCGCGGCGAGCCCGAGCCCGAGCCGGCGTCCGGCGCCCACCGTCCAGGCGAGGCCGGCCAGCGCGAGGAACGCCCCGGCCACCGGGCTGGCGAGCGGCGTGGCGACCGCGAGGGCGACCGCGAGCGCCGGCCGGCCGCGCTGGGCGGCGAGCAGCGCCGCCAGACCGATCGGCAGGCCGAGCAGGAAGGGCACCCGCCCCGTGAGGAGCTGGAGGCCGATCGCCGCGGCGAACCACAGCGCGCCGACCCACGCCCCCCGGCGCGGGAACGCGCGCTCCACCAGGGCGGCGAACAGCCCCGCCGCCGCGGTGGCGCCGAGCGCCGCCGCGAGCTGCGGGCCGAGCAGCGCCCCGAGCGGCGGCATCAGCACCGAGTAGGCGGGGAGGTGATGCCCGCCGTACCAGGCGTTGCTCCACGTCAGCGCGCCCTCGCGCGCGAAGAGGTCGCTGCGGAACACGGCAGCGGCGAGGTCCGCGCTGGGCGGCGAGACGGCGACGTAGATCGCCCCGAGCGCGGCCGCGACCAGGACGCTGAGCAGCACGGGCCGGCGCACCCGCAGCAAGCTACAGGCAGACCCGCGTCCGCCGCCCACCCGGACGGGGCGCGCCGCCGGCGGCCGCAGTTCGCGCCTTGACGACCGAGGTAGCGTTCCCGACATGGCACGCCGCCGGTCGCTGCGACGGAACGGACTCCGGTGGGATCACCGGGCGCTGTAGAGCTCGTCGCGGCGCGCCTGCGGGTGCGCCCCGCTCCACCCGACGGCGACGTGGTGTGCCTCCGCCTCGAGGGCCAGCTCGACCGCGCGAGCGCCCTGCCGCTGGCCCGCATCCTGCTCGACGCCCAGCGCCACGGCGGCCCCCTCATGCTCGACCTGTCGCGGCTCGCGTTCCTCGACGTCGCGGGCCTGCGGGTGCTCGTGGACGCCGCGCGGCGCGCCTGCTTCGGCGGCTGCGAGCTGATGCTGCGCGCCCCGTCGCACGACGTCGCCCGCCTCTTCCGCGCGACCGGACTGGGCGCCTGGACGCGCCTCGACTCCGAAGGCTGCGTGCTCGCGACGTTGCCGCCGGTGCACCGCATAGTCCTGGGCCGCTTCGGACGTCCGGGGCTCCTCTAGATTCTCCGGGTGGGAGCCGTCGCCGGCGGCCCGGCGAAGGTGGTGCGCGCCGGCTCAGCCGACGGCCGAGAAGCCGACGAGCTGCTCGGCCGCGGCGATCGCCTCGGCGCGCGAGCGCACGTTGAGCTTGCGCATGATGTTCTTCACGTGGCTGTACACCGTGTCCTCGGTGAGGACGAGGGCGTCGGCCACGTCGCGCGTCGTGGCGCCAGCGCTGATGAGGTCGAGGACCTCCCACTCGCGCGTGGTGAGGTTGCTGCGAACGGGGCGCATCCCGCTGCCGGCCTCCGGGACCTGCCGGAGCCGCTCGATGAGGCGCATGGTCAGCGACCGGGAGATCGCCGCCTCGCCGCGAGCGACCGCCCGCAGGGCCTGCGGGACGGCGCCGATGCCCATGTCCTTCGACAGGAAGCCGCAGGCGCCCGCGCGCAGCGCCCGCATCTCGACCTCGTCGTCGCGGGCGACGGAGAAGATCACCACCGCCACGTCGGGCGCGCCCTCGCCGATCCTGCGGGTGGCCGACAGCCCATCGAGCCGCGGCAGAACCGCCTCCATCAGCACCAGCTCGGGACGGTAGTGGCAGGCCAGCTCGGCCGCCTCGACGCCGTCCCCCGCCTCGGCGACGACCACGAAGTCCTGCTCGCCCTGGATGACGTCCTTGACGACGCGCCGCGCCAGCGGGTCGGGGTCGGCGATCACCACCCGGAGGCGCTCCTCGACGTCCTGATCTATTGCTCTCGTTCCGTGCTGGTCACGCATGTCGTGCGGCGACATAGTGTTTCTCCCTGGTCGATGCTCCCGAGGGGTTGGGAGGAGTGTGCGGCTCGACCTGTGCGTCCGTGGGCTTCTTCCCTTGGCCCTGTCGCTCCGTTGCCGCGACTCTATCCGCGCCCCTCACGGGCTTTGGGGAGATCGCTGCCCTCCGGTGAGGGCGCTTTTCGACGGCCGATGGGGGGGAGAATCGATCGCGCGTCCGGAGGTCCTCTCCGGCCGGCCCGACGGCGCTCCGAGTGCGTCAGGAGCCGGGGCGCCTGGCGCCGCGCGAGGCGATCCGGCGGAGCGTCAGCTCGTCGAGTGGCGGACCGGGCGGAGGGCCGTCCTGGCCCGCGCGCAGCCGGCCCGCGATGGCGACCGCCTCGGCGCGGGAGTGCGCGCCGAGCTTGGTCAGCACGTGCTTGACGTGCGTGCGGACGGTGTCGGCGGAGAGGCCGAGCGTCTCCGCCATGGACGCGGTCGTCGCCCCCTCGCACATGAGGTCCAGGGCCTGCCACTCCCGCGAGGTGAGCGTGCTGCGCACGGGCCGCATGCCGCTGCCCCGCTCGGCCGTGCTCTTGAGACGGTCGACGACGATGCCGGCGAGCGACCGGGAGATGGCGGCCTCGCCGGCGCAGACGCCGCGTATGGCGCGGCGCAGCGCGCTCGGCGCGATGTCCTTGGGCAGGAAGCCCGAGGCGCCGGCGCGCAGGCTCAGGAGCCCCAGGTCGTCGTCGGGGCTCGGCGCCAACAGGACGATGTGCGCGGACGGAGCGCGGTGCTTGAGCGCGGTGGTCGTCGCGATGCCCTGTCCGTCGGAGATCTCGGCGTCCAGGAGGATCACGTCCGGCTGGAGCTCGACGGCGGCGGTGACGGCATCGCCGGCGGACTGGGCCTCGCCCCCGAACTCGAGTGGGCGCTCCGTCTCGAGCGCCGCGCGTAGCGCGTGCCGCACGATGGGGTCGTCGTCGACGACCAGAACCTTCACCCGCCTCCCCAGGGCTCCATGAAGGGCGTCGGGCTCGTCCATGGCAGTCGACGTTACTCTGCGCGGTTCGCCGCACATCGGTAGAAGGCCGACGCTCCGTGGGGGGCGAAGCCGTGGCGGGCGGTGCTGGTCTCGAGCCGGGATGGGGGCGCTTTCTCCCGGACCGGTAGCAGGATCACCCGGTGCCTCGGGGCAGGGAGCTCCGTCAGCCGCTCGTGCTCATCCGCAGCAGCCGGTCGGCTGCCTTGACCGCCTCCGCGCGGCTGTGCACGCCGAGCTTGCGCATCAGGCGCTTGACGTGGCTGTGGACGGTGTCCTCGGCCAGCGACAGGCGCTCGGCGATGGCGCTCGTGGACGCCCCGGCGCTGAGGAGGTCGAGCACCTCCCACTCGCGGGCGGTCAGGTCGCTGCGGACCGGCCGCACGCCGGCACCGGGGCCGGGGATGCGCCGGAGGCGCTCGACCAGGCGCATGGTGAGCCTGCGCGAGACGGCCGCCTCGCCCTTGAGCACGGCGTGCAGAGCCCGCGGCAGCGGCGCCGCGCCGACGCCCTTGCTCAAAAAGCCCTTGGCGCCCGCGCGCAGGGCGCGCAGCGCGATCTCGTCGTCGGCCGCGGCGGCGAAGAGGACGATCGCGGTGCTGCCGCCGCGTGAGATGACCTCGCGCACCACGGAGAGCCCGTCCATCCGCGGCAGCACGGCTTCGAGCAGCAGCAGCTCGGGCGCGTAGTGCAACGTCAGCTCGGCGGCCTCGACGCCGTCGGCCGCCTCGGCCACCACCACGAAGCTCTCGGCCTCGAGGGCGTCCCGGACGACGCGGCGAGCGATCGGGTCCGGGTCGGCGATGACGACCCGCGGCCGCTCGTCGCGCTCGCTCATCGCGCCACCATCCCGCCGTGGCTCTTGACCTCGTACATCGCCGCGTCGGCCCGGTGCAGGAGCTCCTCGGCCGAGGTGCCGTCGTCCGCGAACGCGACGCCGATGCTGGCGCCGATCAGGACGGCGCCCTGCTCGACCAGGATGGGGCGCTCGACCTGGGCGCGGATCCGCTCCGTCACCGGGGCGATCTCGTCGGGGCCGACGCCGGCGCACAGCACCACGAACTCGTCGCCGCCGAACCGGGCGACGGTGTCGCCGGGCCGCACCGCGGCCTGAAGGCGTCGTGCGACCTCGAGCAGCACATGGTCCCCGGCGGCATGTCCGAGCCGGTCGTTGACGGGCTTGAAGGCGTCGAGGTCCGCGAACACCACGGCGAGCGGCCGCCGGTCGCGCCGGCGGGTCGCCAGCGCCTGCTTCAGGCGGTCCTCCAGAAGCCCACGGTTGGGCAGGTCCGTGAGCGCGTCGTGCAGCGCGCGGTGGCGCAGCTCGGCGCGAGCCCGGTGGCGCTCCACCGCGAGCAGCAGCGTCCTGGCCAGAGCGGTCGCGCCCACCCGGGCGGGGTCGAGGGCGTCCTCCGCGCCGTCGCGTACCGCGGCGACGGCCGCGCCGAGGTCGTTGCCGGAGGAGAGCGCGATCACCGCGGCGTCGGGGACGAAGGCCGCGGCGTCCCCGGCCAGGGGACCGTCGACCAGCAGGCAGTCCGGGGTCAGCGCGGCGGCGCGTTCGAGCGTAGGCACCCGCAGCAGCTCGATCCGGGTGCTGCCGCCGAGCAGGGCGGCCAGGCGCCCGCCGGCGGGCTGGCGGGTGACCAGGGCCGTGCGCAGGGCCCTCACGGCCGCGCCCCCAGTCCGAGGTTGAGCACGCGCCGCAGCGCCAGCTCGTCCAGCGGCGGCTGTGCGTCGACGCCCGCGTCCCCGCTGCGCTGCCGGCGGCCGATGGCCACGGCCTCCTCGACGGAGTCTGCGCCGAGCTTGGCGCGCACGTTGGCGACGTGGGTGCGCACCGTCTCGGGCGAGACGCCGAGCCTCCCGGCGATCGCGTCGGGCTCGGCGCCGTCGCAGAGCAGGTCCAGCACATGCCACTCGCGCCCGGTGAGGTCGCTGTGCACTGGCCGCATGCCCGTCCCGTGGAAGGGCGCGCGGCGCACTCGCTCGAACATGCGCAGGACGAGCGCGCGCGAGATCGCCGCCTCCCCGCGGGAGACGCCGACGATCGCACGCGCCAGGCCGGCGGAGGCGACGTCCTTGGCCAGGAACCCGGAGGCGCCGGCCCGCAGGCTGAGCAGGGCGAGCTCGACATCGTCGGACGGGGCGATCACGAGGACCCGGACGCTCGGGCTGGCCTGCCTCAGACGCAGCGTCGCGGTGATCCCGTCGACGACCGGCATGTCGACGTCCATGACGACGACGTCCGGCGGGTTCTCGAGCACCGCCGCGATCGCCGCCTCGCCGTCGCACACGACGCCGTCGACGACCATGCCGGGGGCGGCGTCGAGCGCGGCCACGAGCGTGCGGCGGACCAGCGGGTCGTCGTCGGCGACCAGCACGCGGAGGTTGCGCGCAGGGGCTTCCGGATCGGATGCTGCGTTCACGAACGGGACCGTATGTGGACCGGGGTGGTCGCCGGTGGTGGGAAGCGGAGCCCCTCGTGGGGACGATCGTGACGGGGCCGGCAGCGTGTTCCTCCCCCACCGCGCCTCGCGCTCCAACGGGATCTCCCCACCGGTCCGGTAGACGACGCCCGGCGGCGCTCGCAGGTTCCCGACCGGGGGCGCGATCGAATCCCCCACGTGGCGTTGGCGCAGCGGATCTAGCGTCGGTCTCGCTCCACCATGTCGATCGTCGAGACCGAACCCGTTGCTGCACCGGCACGCGCCATCCAGGTCGCCGAGCGTCGCCCGGCGACCCCCGCGCAGGCGGCGGCGGGAGGCCTCGGCGCGGCGTGGTGGCTCGAGGGTCGGGGCTTCGTCCTGGCCTGCCTCGTCGCCGACGTCCTGGCCCTGACGGCGTCCGTCGTCATCGCCGCCGGGGGGTTCGGTCGGCTGCTGGAGGGCGGCGCGGTGCTCGCGCTCCTGCTGCCCCTCTCGCTCGCGGCGCTCGCGCTGCGCGGCACCTACTCGCGGACCATCGGGTCCGCGGCGCTCGACGCCATAGCCCGCTTGGTCGCGGCCATCGCGATAGCGGGGCTGGTGCTGGAGGTGCTGGCCGTCCACGTCGGATCCGAGGTGTCCGGTGGGCGCGTGGCGCTCGCCACCGGGCTCGCTGCGGTCGCGGTCACGCTCGGGCGCACGGGCGCGATCGCGACCCAGCGCAAGGCTCGCGGTCGCGGCCTGGTGGGCCGCCCGACGCTCATCGTGGGCGGGGGCGACGTCGCCGGGCGCATCGGCGACCGACTGCTCGAGAACCCCGACTACGGCCTGCGCCCGATCGGCTTCGTCAACGATCCCGACTCCCATGCGGGCGCCGGGCGGCCGTCGGACTCCCTGCCGCTGCTGGGGGAGATCGCCGATCTCGGCGAGCTGGCGGAGCAGAGCGGCGTCGAGCAGGTCATCGTGGCCTTCTCGGGCACGCGCGACGAGGTCCTGTCGAACGCCGTGCGCGACTGCGAGCGCCGCGGCGTCGCCGTGTCGATCGTGCCGCGCCTGTTCGAGTCGCACACCGGCCGGGTCACCTACGACCGCCTCGGCGGGCTGCCGCTGATCGGCCTGCACGCCGTCCGGCCGGGCAACTGGCGCTTCAAGGTCAAGCACGCCTTCGACTTCGTCGCGGCGCTGGCCGGCCTGCTGGCGCTCGCCCCGCTGCTGGCGGCGATCGCCCTCGCGGTGCGCATCGAGTCGCCCGGGCCGATCTTCTTCCGCCAGCGTCGCGTGGGCCTCGACGGGCGTCCGTTCGACCTCCTGAAGTTCCGCTCGATGGCGCTCGCGCCCGACGCCGGGCGCTTCGTCCCCGCCAGCGGCAGCGCGCCCGGCGGGGTGGAGGGGATCGACAGGCGCACCCGCGTGGGGCGCATCCTGCGGCGGACGTCGCTGGACGAGCTGCCGCAGCTCGTCAACGTCCTGCGGGGCGAGATGAGCCTCATCGGCCCGCGCCCCGAGCGCCCCGAGTTCGTCGAGCTGTTCTCCCGCGACATCCGCCGCTACGACGAACGCCACCGCGTCCGGGCCGGGCTCACGGGGTGGGCCCAGGTGCACGGCTACCGCGGCCAGACGTCCTTGACGGACCGCGTGGAGTGGGACAACTACTACATCGAGCACTGGTCGCTCGGGCTGGACCTCCGCATCCTGGTCATGACGTTGGCGGTGCTGTTCCAGCCGAGCGAGGACTGACCCCGCTCGCCGCTCAGGCGGCGAGCGGCGTCTCGTAGAGCTCGCGCACGGCCTCGAGCGCGTCCGCGCGCGAGTGCACGCCGAGCTTGCGGTTGACGCTCTTGAGGTGGCTGTAGACCGTGTCCTCCGTCAGCACGAGGCGCTCGGCGATCTCTGCCGTGGTGGCGTCCTTAGCGAGCAGGTCCAGGATCTCCCACTCGCGGTTGGTGAGCGCGCTGCGGATGGGGCGCAGCCCGCTGCCCGGCTCGGGCGCCCTGCGGAAGCGGAGCACGAGCTCGGAGACGAGCGCCGTCGGCAGCCGCATCTTCCCGGCGTGGATCTCCCTGAGCGCGCGCTCGAGCTCGGGCTCCGCGAGCCCCTTGTCGAGGATGCCGTGGACGCCGGCCCGCACGGCCTGGAGCGCTCGGGCGTCGTCGCGCGACTTCGTCAGCACGGCGACGCGCACCTCGGGCCGCCGCCGGAGGACCTGCTCGGCGAGTGCGATCGCGTCGCCGTCCGGAAGGTCGAGCTCGGTGACGAGCAGGTCGGGCGCGTAGTGCTGCGTCAGCTCGGCGGCGTCGCGCAGGCCGGCGACCGCCGCGATGACGGTGAAGCGGCCGCCGGCCTGCAGGACGTCGCGCACGGCGCCGCGGGCGAGCGGGTCGGAGTCGGCGATGACGACCCGCAGGCGCGGGTCCGGGGAGGCTGAGGTGGAGGGCACTGCTCGTCCTTTGGACACGGGATGTCGGTGGGTACTGCCGACACCACCCAACACCGCGTTCCTAACCGCCCGTTCAGCGACGACCCTGCTCCAACTTAAGGAAGAACGTCACCGGCGGTCGTGGTGGTCCTCCCGGGTCGCGCCGAGCTCGGCGCTCGTACGGTCGCATCCATGACCACGCGGATGCAGTGGATCGAAGATCACGCCGGCTGGATGGAGCTGCGCGAGGAGTGGGACGTCCTCGCCGACCGTGCGCGGGACCCCTTCTCGCGGCACGATTGGCTGTCGGCGTGGTGGGAGTCCTTCCCGCCGACGGGGCCGATGGCGATCGGCACGGTGCGCGACGACGACGGGCGGCTCGCCGCCGCGCTGCCCGCCTGGCGCGACGGCCGTCGGCTGCGCGGAGTCAACGACACCGAGGTGTGGCTGGGCAGCCGCCCGCTGGCCACCAGGCCGGAGGCCATGGAGCTGCTCGTCGCCGCGCTCGCCGAGCAGGGTGCGCTGCACCTGGCGCTTCCGGGCGTGCCGGTCGACGACCCCTACGCCGCCGCCTTCCTGCGCGCGGCGGATCGCCGCAGCGTCTGCCGACGGCTGACCCCCTATCGCCGCTCGCCGATCATCGACACGACGGGCGCCTACGCCGACTGGCGGGCCGAGACCAGGCCGCGCTGGCGCACGGACATCGAGCGCCTGCGCCGC
>JANJUA010000181.1 GCA_024710825.1 Solirubrobacteraceae bacterium | reverse complement strand
AGCTGATAGGGGACGCGTGAGGCGTACGGGGCGAGGCAGACCGCCTCGTCGTCGTAGGCCACCAGCCGCTCGCGGCGGCGGACCTCGTCCTGAACCAGGTCGCCGAGCAGGTTGCCGCCCATCGTGCGCGTCGCATAGGCGCCGAAGCGCTCGCGCTCGCGGGCGATCGCGGCGGGCACGAAGTCGAGCGCGTAGAGCTGGGCGTGGGTGTGGGGCAGCGAGGCGCCGGCCTCGCGGCGCTCGTTGACGAGCACGTGCACGCAGGCCGCGCCGGCCGCGAAGTGGTGGCGCATCCGGGCGCGCCACACCTCCACCGCGGCGCCGACCTGCTCGACGGGGAGCTCGGCGAGCGTCGTCGCCGCGACCGGCGCGTTGACGATCACCTCGTGCTCGCCGCGGGCGGGCAGCGCGGTGAAGAGGTCGGGATCGGGCTCGCGCGGCGGCTCGGGGCTGGCGGGGTCGAGCGCGGGATAGAGGTTCGGGACGACGCGCACGGTCCAGCCCGGGGTGTCGGGCGGGCCGCCGCCGGGGCGGACCGCGAAGGACTCGGGCGGCGTGCGCTCCTCGTGGCCCTCGAGGAACGGGTCGGTCGCCGGGTCCAGCGGCGCCGCCGGCTCGGCGCGCAGCTCGCCGCCGGGGCGGGTCGCCCGGTCGGCCGCGACGATCGTCCGCAGGCCGGTCAGCGGGTCGACGCGGACCTCAGGCATCGTCGCCGAGGGCGTAGCGGCGCACGTCCTGCTCGAGGCGCTCCTGCGACGCGTAGCCGCCCTGGTGGACGTAGGCCACCTCGCCGCGCTCGTCGTAGAAGATCGTGAACGGGAGCCCGCGCGGGGCCTTCAGCGCGGTGACCGCCTTGTTGTCGGGGTCCTCGTAGCTCGGGTAGCTGACCGGGAAGTCGTCCATGAACGCGCGGGCGTCCTCCGTGACGTCGCCGGTGTCGAGGCCGAGGAACGCCACCTGCTTGCCGAGCTCGACGGACACGTTCTGCAGGAACGGCAGCTCGAAGCGGCACGGCCCGCACCACGACGCCCAGCCGTTGAGCACGACGGGGTGGCCGCGCAGCTCGGCGAGCCGCTTCTCGACGGCGTCCGCGCCGCCCGGCAGCAGCTCGTTGGCCTGGGCGTGCAGCGCCGCCAACGGGGCCGGCGCGCCGGCCAGCGCCTCGCGCGCGTCCTGTGTGGAGATCGTGGCGGCCTCCGGCTTGCCGCCCCCGCCGCCGCTCTGGACGAGCCCGATGGCGACGATGGCGGCGAGGCCGAGGCCGATCGCGAGGAAGGCGAGGCGCCGCATGTGCCCAGGGTATGCCGCGCCGTCCGATCATGCGGTATCCTGGCGTCAACCCGTCGCGGGGCGCTGCCTGGGAGGCTGCGCTTCGCAGCAGCTCTCCGGGTGGGTTCCGGCACCTCGGGTCGTGAGCAGTCCAGACCGCGACCCCGTCCATTCTTCGAGCCTTCTTGGCTGATTTCACGCCAGTGGCGACCGTCGCGGTCGCGCCCCTACCTTCGCCCGCGGACATCGCTCGGGCCGAGCGGTTCACCCGTGAGCGCTTCGTCCACGAGGGCGAGGACGCCGCGGTCGCGCTCGCGCCGGGCGGCGCGCGCCGCCGCGCGCTCGACGCGGCGCTCGCCGAGCTCGCCCGCGGGCTCGAGAAGCCCTCCACCGAGTGGCGGCGGGCGTTCTCGCTGCTGCTGGGGCTCGAGCGGCTGCTGAGCGAGGACGAGCCACACCTCGTCGACGGCACGCTGCTGAACCCGCACCAGGTCGACGCGCTCTCGGGCACGCTCACCGCGCTGCTCGCCGCGGCGCAGAGCCCGAACGGCGGCTCCCGCAGCGCCGCCCCGGTGCTCGCGATGGAGGAGCCGTCGGCCGGGCCGGCCGACGACGACGACCCGTTCGCCGGGTCCTCCGCGCTGCCCGGCGAGGAGGACGGCGACGAGGAGCTGCCCGAGGACGAGGAGCCGCACGACTGGGACGAGCCGCCGCCGGCCGACGACGAGCAGCTCGACGAGCAGCCCGAGGACCCCAACGCCCACAAGCGATTCTGGTTCGAGCACGCGACCGGCGCGGGCAAGACGGTCGCGGCGCTCGGCTTCGTCGAGGCGTCGCGCACCGGCGGGGTGCTGATCCTCACCCACCGCCGCAACCTCGTCGACCAGTTCCTCGGCGAGCTGCGCGACCGCGGCTACCGCGACCGCATCTCCGGGCCGCTGATGAAGGGCGACCGTGACCCGGCCAACGGCCCCGTGACCGTCGAGACGTATCAGTGGTTCGTCCGCAACGCGGGGAAGATCTCCTCGGCGTACACGATCGTCATCTGCGACGAGGCGCACACGGCGCTGGGCGAGAAGACGTCCGCGGCGATCCGCGAGTGGACGGGCCCGATCTTCGTCGGCATGACGGCGACGGGCGCGTTGATCGCCCGCCACGTCACCGACCTCTTCCCGACCCAGACCTCGCGCTTCGACCTCGCGCAGGCGGCGCGCCGCGGCGTCATCGCGCCGCTGCGCTGCATCCGCATCCCGCCCGGCGCGGGCGTGCGCTCGATCGCCAAGGTGCCGCTGCGGCGCGGCGACGTCGACGTCGAGTTCGATCAGGAGCTGCTCGCCGAGCTGCTGGACCAGATCCCGTTCAACCTGGCGGTCGCGAGCCTTTACAAGACGCGCTTCAACGGCGTGCCGGGCGTCGTCTACGCGGCGGGAGTCCGCCACGCCTACAACGTGGCGGAGGCGTTCCGCGACGAGGGCCTGAAGGCGATGGCGGTGTCCGGCGAGACGCCGAAGCGCGAGCTGGCGGACATCCTCGCGCGCTACGAGCGCGGCGAGATCGACGTGCTCGTCAACGCGCAGCTGCTCGCGGAGGGCTGGAACTCGCCGCGCGCCACGGTCTGCCTGCACCTCGCGCCGACGGCCTCCAAGCGCATCTACCAGCAGCGCGTCGGGCGCGTCACGCGCCGGCATCCGGGCAAGGAGTCGGGCGTCGTCGTCGACTTCGTCCATCCCGCGACCAAGCACGACGACCCGGTCGTGACGCTGCACTCGCTGCTGGACCGCGACGTCTACCGGGGCGGCGCGATCGTCGTCGGTCCGGTCCGCCGGGGCCGCGGGCGCCGCATCCGCGTCGAGCGCCGGGTGCTGCCGGTGTGCTCGGACCCGGAGCGCCGGGCGCAGGTCTTCGAGCGCGAGCTGTGGCGGATCGCCGTCGAGCACCTCGACTGGGGCGAGCAGCACGTGTGGGCGGCGCTCGCCGGTGCGCGCGTCCAGCCCAACGGCTGGCGCCGGGCGCGGGCGATGCTGCACTTCGACCGGTCCGGCGAGCTGAAGCGGCGCTTCCTGCTGACGGCCGTGCAGCGCAACAAGTCGTCGCAGCTGCGCATCCGCGCCCTCCAGGAGATCGCGGCGGCGAAGGACGCCGAGGCGTTCGACCTGGCGATCGACGAGATCGGCGGCTGGGCGCGCGACGAGCGCCGCGAGGCCGTGAAGGTCTGCCTGCAGGCGCTCGCCGAGAAGCGCATCGGCCGCCGCGACCAGGCGAACGCCTGGATCTGGCGGCTGGCCGAGTACACCCGCGAGGTGCACGAGGAGTACGCGGTGCAGCGCTGGCCGGAGACCAAGCGCCTGCTGGGGCTGCTCGTCAACTCGTCCGGCGGGGCGCACGCGCGCAACGCGCGCCGACTCGTCCATGCGACGCGCAAGCAGGACCGGCGCCTGAGCGCGGCGATCCTCGCCGCGGCCGTGGCGCACTCGCCGGAGGCCGAGGAGGTGCTGCGCGGCGCGCGCACGAGGATGGCGCGCAAGCCGAACTCGCTGGCGCGCGACCTGCTGCGCAACTTCCCGAAGAAGCGCTCTGGGCGCGGTAGCCGGCGCAAGAAGCGCAAGGGCGAGGATGGGCTCGTCGAGGCCGAGACGCTGGCGCTCGTCGGCGCGGGCGAGGGGGGCCGGTCCGAGCCGGGCGATGCGCCCGTCAGCGACGATGCCACATCCGCGAGTGCCGGCGAACAGGCCGAGCGGTCCGAGGCGGACGGGCCCGCCGAGGCGTCGTCGGATGGCGAGCGGTCGGGGGTGGACGGGCCCGCCGAGGGGTCGTCCGAGCCCGATCCGCCCGAGGAGCGACAGCCCGCGCCGCGCGCACGGCGCGCCCGCAAGCCCAAGCCGGAGCCCGTGGACGAAGCGGCCGCGGTCGAGGCGATCAGCGCCGCGGCGGCACTCCTCCCGGGCAGCGCGGCGAGCCAGGATGACGTGCCCGCGGCGAAGAAGCCTGCGCGCCGCCGGACGACCAAGGCCGCCGACCCGATGCCCGAGGCCGCCGACGCGCCCGATGCGGAGGCCCAGCCCGGGTCGGACGGCGACGCCTCGCCTGAGCCGGCCTCCGAGTCGCCGCCCAAGAGGCCCGTTCGTCGCCGCGCGACGAGAGCCGCCGCCGGCGCTTCGCCGGAGTCGGCGACGTCCGACGGCCCGCCTGAGTCCGCGGACGCGGCGGCGGCGCCGAAGAAGCCCGTTCGCCGCAGGCCCAAGGCCGCCGTTGCGGCTGCGTCCGCCGCGGCGAAGGCTTCGCCGGCGTCTGACCCGCAGCCCGAGACGGAGGCTTCGCCGGCGCCGGCGAAGCCTGCGCGGGCTCGTACCGCGAAGGCGGTTGCGGCTGTGGAGGAGGCGGCGGTGAAGCCTGCGCGCCGCCGTACCGCGAAGGCGGTTGCGGCTGAGGACGAGGCGCCGGCGGAGCCTGCGCGCCGCCGTACCGCGAAGGCGGTTGCGGCTGAGGACGAGGCGCCGGTGAAGCCTGCGCGCCGCCGTGCCGCGAAGGCGGTTGCGGCTGAGGAGGAGGCGCCGGCGAAGCCTGCGCGGGCCCGTACCGCGAAGGCCGCTGCCCCTGCCGAGCAGTCCGCACCGGAGCCCCCGTCGGCGCCGGACCCCGACTCGGCGAGCGCGCCGCAGGCCGAGCCGGAGCCCCCCGCCCGGGCGCCGGCGAAGCCCGCGCGGCGTCGGACGACGAAGGCCGCGACCGAGGCCGAACCCGCGGCGAGCAAGCCCGCGCGCCGTCGGACCACCAAGGCCGCCGCCGCGCCGCAGGGCCAGCTCGCGCTCGAGCCGACCGTCGAGACGGAGGAGCCCGCTCCGAAGAAGCCGGTCCGTCGTCGGTCCACGAGGGCTGCTGCGGGTGGCGGGGAGCCGGTGCCGGAGGCGGGGTCGGAGTCGGGGGCCGAGACGGAGGAGCCCGCTCCGAAGAAGCCGGTGCGTCGTCGGTCCACGAGGGCTGCTGCCGGTGGGGAGAAGCCCGTGTCGGAGACGGGGTCGGAGTCGGCGGCGCCGAAGAAGCCCGCGCGTCGTCGGACCACGAAGGCCGCCGCCGCGTCCGAGGAGCCCCGCCCCGAGGGCGACGGCTCGACCGACGAGTCCGAAGCCGAGGCCGCCTGAGCCTCACCGGCGGTGGCGAGCCGATCGATCGGCTCGTCCACGGCCGATCGCTCGCTCACGGCGGGGCGCCGTGCCCCGCTGCGCCGTGCCTCGCCACCCCTGCGTCGTCCGGGGCGACGGCCTACCGCATGCCCCGCCCGAGGTGGACCTCGCCGGCGTCCAGCGCCACCCGCTCGCCGCTCGGCAGCTCTACCACGAGCGCGCCGGAGGCGTCCAGCCCGCGTCCCACGCCCGTGCCGTCCGACCACGAGACCTCGCGCCCCAGCAGGGCGTCGCGCGAACGCACCGCCGCGAGCACCGCCTCGTCGTCCGCCTCCAGCCACGCCGTCAGCGCCTCGAGCAGGCGTTCGAGCGTCGGCTCCAGCGCGTCCGGCTCCAGCCCGAGGCTGCC
>JANJUA010000173.1 GCA_024710825.1 Solirubrobacteraceae bacterium | reverse complement strand
ATCGGCGAGGTGGAGATCATCGCGATGTTGATCCCCTCGCCGCCCAGGACCGAGAAGACCTTGGCCGCGACGCCTGGATGCGTCTTCATGCCCGCCCCGACGACGGAGACCTTCCCCATCGCCTCGTTGGCCTGCAGCCCGAGCCCCAGCTCCTCGGAGATCGGCCCCAGCGCGACGCGTGCGTCGGGCAGCTCCTCGCGCGGCACGGTGAACGACAGGTCCGCGCCCCGCCCGTCGGACACGGGCTCGGTCTGGACGATCATGTCGATGTTGACGCTCGCCTCGGCGAGGATCGTGGTGATGCGGCCGGCGACGCCCGGAGTGTCCGGGACGCCGGTCAGGGTCACGCGAGCCTCGCCGGTGGAGTGCGTGACGGCGGTGATGAGGGGATGTTCCACGGTGTCCTGTTCTCCTACGACCACGGTACCGCTCGCGTCGTCGAAGCTGGAGCGACAGTGGATCCGCACCCCGTGGTTGCGCGCGTACTCGACGGAGCGCAGCTGCAGCACGCCCGCGCCGGACGCGGACATCTCGAGCATCTCCTCGAAGGAGACGACCGGGATCTTGCGGGCCTCGGGCACGATCCGCGGGTCGGCGGTGAAGACCCCGGCGACGTCGGTGTAGATCTCGCACACGTCGGCGCCGACGGCCGCCGCGAGCGCCACCGCGGTGGTGTCGGAGCCGCCGCGCCCGAGCGTCGTGACGTCGTGCGCGGTCGACACGCCCTGAAAGCCCGCGACGAGCACGATCGCGCCCTCGTCGAGCCCCTTGCGGATGCGGTCGGCGCGGACCTCGAGGATCCGGGCCTTGGTGTGCGACGTGTCGGTGACGATGCCCGCCTGCGAGCCGGTGAGGGAGATCGCCCGGTGGCCGAGGTCGTGGATCGCCATCGCGCACAGCGCGCAGGACTGCCGCTCGCCGGTGGAGAGCAGCATGTCCATCTCGCGCGGGTCGGGCGAGGGCGAGATCTCCTGCGCCCAGGCGATCAGCTCGTCGGTCGTCTTCCCGCGGGCGCTGAGGACGGCCACGACGCGCAGGCCCTCCTCGCGCTTGCGCACGATGCGGGCTGCGGCGCGCTTGATGCGCTCGGCATCGGCGACGGAGGTGCCGCCGAACTTCATCACCACGGTCTCGGACATCGACGACGCAGGGTATTCGGTCCCCCGTGACACCCGGGCGCCCACGGTTGACCAACCCGCCGCCACGCTCCACGAGATGCGATTTCCGTCGACCCCTCCGACAGAACTCACATCTCGTGCGCTGGCGACGTTGGCGCAGGCCCAGTTCGGCGTGGTCTCGCGCGCGCAGCTGGTGGAATGCGGGCTGAGCGAGACCACGATCGCCGCGCGGGTGCGAGCCCGGCGGCTGATCAGGGTGCACCGCGGCGTGTACGCGGTCGGACACGCCGCGCTGCGTCCCGAGGGCCTGCGGCTCGCGGTCGTGTTGGCCTGCGGCCCCGGCGCCGTGCTCTCCCACCAATCCGCTGCCGAGTGGTGGGGGCTGCGTCCCCACCACGGCACGAGGTTCGAGCTCACGACGACCGGCCAGCACGGGCGGGCGGTCGCCGGCGCGCGCCCGTACCACCGCGCACTGGATCCGAGCGAGCGGACCGTGCGCGAGGGGGTGCCGGTGACGACGGTCGCACGGACGCTGCTCGACCTGGCGACGGTGCTGACCGCCGGGCACGTCGCGCGGGCGGTCGAGCGAGCCGAGGAGCTGCGGCTGCTGGACCTGCGCGAGGTCGAGGCGGTCGTGGCGCGCCAGCCGCCGCGGGCGCGCGGCCTCCGGCGGCTGCGCACGGCGCTGGCGGACTTCGTCCCCGTCGCGGAGGACACGCGCTCGGAGCTCGAGCGGCTCGCGCTCGAGCTCGTCGCTCGCGCCCGCCTGCCGCGGCCGAGCGCGAACGCGACGGTCGAAGGGCACTGCGTCGACCTGCTGTGGCGCCGCCAGCGCGTCGTCGTGGAGCTCGACAGCCGCAGGCACCACCTGAACCCCGCCTCGTTCGAGCGCGACCGCCGCCGCGACGCGGACCTCGCCGCCGCCGGCTACCGGGTCGTCCGCTTCACCTGGCGCCAGGTCGTCGGGGAGCCCGTCCGGGTCGCGGACGTCCTGACGCGGATGCTCAGAACGCCCGGCGCCCGGCGAACGCGCGCCCGAGGGTGACCTCGTCGGCGTACTCCAGGTCCGAGCCGACCGGCAGCCCGGAGGCGAGCCGCGTCACGGTGACGTCCGGAGCCCGCTCGCGCAGGCCGTCGGCGATGTGCAGCGCGGTCGCCTCTCCGGTGGTCGTCGGGTTCGTGGCGAGGATCACCTCGCGGATCCCTCCTTCGGCCACCCGTGCGTAGAGCTGGGCGATCTTCAGGTCCTCGGGGTCGATCCCGTCGATCGGCGACAGCGCCCCGCCGAGGACGTGGTAGCGGCCCGGGAACTCGTGCGTGCGCTCCATCGGCACGACGTCGTTGGGCTCCTCGACGACGCAGATCAGGCTGGGGTCGCGGCGCTCGTCGAGGCAGATCCGGCAGCGTGGTCCGTCGGCGAGGTTGAAGCACACCTCGCACAGGCCGATCTTCTCCTTGACCTCGCGGATGGCGTCGGCGAGCGCGTTCGCCTCGTCCGCGTCGACGCGCAGCAGATGGAACGCCAGCCGCTGCGCGGTGCGGTTGCCGATACCGGGCAGCTTGGCCAGCTCTGTGACCAGCCGCTGGATCGGCGGCGCGTTCACCGCCCGAGGCCCGGCATGCCGCCGAGACCCCCGAGCCCGCCGAGGTCGAGTCCGCCGGTGAGGCCGCCCATCTTCGACGCCGCGAGCTCCTGCGCTGAGCGCAGCGCCTCGTTCGTGGCCGCGAGCACGAGATCCTGGAGCAGCTCGACGTCGTCGGGGTCGACCGCGTCGGGGTCGATGCGGACGTCCTTGATCTCGAGGTCGCCCGTGACCTTCACGGTGACCATGCCGCCGCCCGCGGAGGCCTCGACGACCTCGTGCTTGAGCTGCTCCTGGGCGGCCATCATGTCCTGCTGCATCTTCTGGACCTGCTTGAGCATCTGCTGCATGTTCGGCTGGGGCATCAGGCTGGCTCCTCGTCGTCGTGGATGAGCTCTTCGGCGTCGAAGGCCTCCTTGAGGCGGGCGATCAGCTCCTCCTCGGTGGGTGGCGGCGGCTCCTCGGCGATCGGCACCTCGTCGCGCAGCTCGAAGTCCGGGCGCAGCTCGTGGCCGGTGACGGCCCTGAGCGCCCGCGCGACGATCTCGCGGTTCCCGCCGTCCTCCGCCTTGCGGTGGCTGAAGGCCTCCGACTGCGGGAAGGCGAGGGTCAGCACCGCTCCGTCGAGCGCGACGGGGTGCGCGGAGGCGAGGATCGCGGCGAGCAGGCCGTTCTCCGCGCGCACGGTGTCGAGCACGGCGGGCCAGAGGTCGACGAGCGCGTCGAGCTCGGGCGCGGGGCCGCCGATGGCGGCCGGCGGCGCGTCCGCCACGGCGACGGCGGCCGGCGCGGGCTCGGGCTCCTCGGCGGCGG
>JANJUA010000157.1 GCA_024710825.1 Solirubrobacteraceae bacterium | reverse complement strand
TGGAGGGCACGGTCCTGGCGCTCGTCATCGTCTTCGTGGCGCGGCCCGCCGCCGTGTACATCTCCACGGCGTTCCAGGGCTTCACCGCGCGCGAGCAGGCGGCGCTGGGCTGGGCGGGCCTCCGCGGCGCCGTTCCCGTGGTGCTCGCCACGTTCCCCGTGATCGCCGGCGTCAAGTACGGCGACGAGCTGTTCAACGTCGTCTTCTTCGCCGTCGTGATCTCGACGATCGTCCAGGGCGTCACGTTCGTGCCGTTCGCCGAGTGGCTCGGCGTGACGACCAACGAGCCGGCGTTGCCCCGCCCGCTCATGGAGACGGGCACGATCCGCAGCCTCGGCGCCGACGTCGTCGAGTACCCGGTCAGCCCGGACGACGCCGTGGTCGGCCGTCGCGTGAGGGAGCTCGGCCTGCCGCGCGACTCGCTGCTCAACGTCATCGTCCGCGAGGACCAGGTGGTGCCGCCCCGTGGCTCGACCCGCATCGAAGCGGGCGACCGGCTCCACGTGCTCGTGCTCCAGGAGGTGGCGCCCGAGTTCCGCGCGCTGCTCGAGCGCTGGCGCCACGGCCCGTGGGAGGAGCTCCCCCGCCGCCGCCCGACCGTGCGCGGCCGCCAGGTGATCTTCTCCACGCGGCGCTGGAACGACGACTTCGGCGATCCCGCGCGGCCCAAGGAGATCCTCGGCGTGCCCGTGATCGAGCACATCCGCACGCGGCGCGACGATCGCGGGGCGCTGCTCGCGCTCGACGACGGGCGCTTCGCGGTGACGGGGCCGGTGCTCGCGGTCGGCGCCGCGACGGACCTCCAGCGCTACGCGCGCCGCCGCCTGGAGAGCGCGCCGACCGAAGCCGAGCGGGCGTGGTGGCAGCAGGTCATCGGCGCCGTCGCGCGGTAGGGCCGCGGGCTCTCAGCCGGCGACGCAGCCGGCGCACTCGCCGTGCAGCACGACGTCGTGCTCGCCGACGCGGAACGAGTCGACCTTCGCCGCCAGCCGCGCGATCGTCGCCTCCAGCTCCGGGTCCTCGAACGGCTCCACCTTGCCGCAGGAGTCGCAGACCAGGTGGTGATGATGGTGGCCCGACGGCAGGGCGGCCTCGTAGCGCGCCGTGCCGGTTCCGACGTCCAGCCGCGAGACGAGGCGCAGCTCGTCGAGCTGCTCCAACGTGCGGTAGACGGAGGCCCGCCCCACGCTTCGGCCGTCCTCGCGCAGGCGCTCCTCGATCTCCGCCGCGGTCATCGCGCAGTGGCCCTCGCCGAGCAGCTCGATCACCGCGCGGCGCGCGCCGCCGCGGCGGAAGCCGGCCTCCGCCAGCCGCGTCTCGGCATGCTCGATCCACTCGCCGCTCATGCGACCACCGAGGGTAGTGCTCGCCGCGCCGCGGAGGCCAGCGCCCACAGGCCCACGGTGACGAGCGCGATCGACGCGCCGGCCGCGGTGCCCGCGTGGTAGCTGACGAGCAGGCCGCCGATCCCGGCGAGCATCGCGGCGCCCACCGACCAGGCCATCATCGCGGGCATCCGGTGCGCTAGCAGCCGCGCCGTGGCGGCCGGGCCGACGAGGACCGCGACGACGAGCAGGTTGCCGAGGCCCTGGACGGCGACGAGGATCGCCAGCGCCAGCAGGACGAGCAGCGCCGCGTCGACGAGCACCGGCGACGCCCCGATCGAGCGCGCGGTCGAGCGGTCGAAGCCGACCGCCAGCAGGCGACCGTGCAGCACGCGCAGCGCCGCCACCACCACGAGCGCCAGCGCCCCGGCCAGCAGCAGATCGCCGTCGCTGACGCCGAGCACGTCGCCGAAGAGCAGCTCTCCCAGGCCGGGCGGGGCGGCCTGCGAGAGCGCCAGCAGCACCCCCGCGCCCAGGAGCGTCGTGACGACGACGGCGACCGCGGTGTCGCGGCCGATCGACGGCGCCCGCGCCGCCACCGCGACGGCCAGCGCGGCGACGACGATCCCCGCCGCGCCGCCGAGCAGGATGGGGACGCCCAGCAACGCGGCGGCCACGAGCCCGGGGAACAGCGCGTGGGCGAGCGACTCGGCGCCGAAGGCGAGCTCGTAGTAGACGATCCAGCAGCCGAGCAGCCCGCCGGTGACGCCCAGGAGCACCACCTCGAGCGCGGCGCGGCGCAGCAGCGGGTCGGAGAACGGGTCGACGAGCCACTCGAGCACGGCTATCCGCAGTGATGGGGAGGCATGACGCCGCGCCCGCCGCCGGGCAGCTCGACGACGTTGGCGCCGTAGGTGCGCTCGAGCACGTCACGCGTCAGGACGGCGTCCGGCGGACCGAAGGCGATCTGGGCGCGGTTGAGGCACAGCACGAGGTCCCATCCGCGCGCCTGGTCGATCTCGTGGGTGGAGATGAGCAGCGTGCGGCCCTCGGCGGCGAGGTCGCCGAACAGGCTCTCCAGCAGCCGGGTGCTGGGGTCGTCGAGGCCCGAGAAGGGCTCGTCGAGCAGCAGCACCCGCGCGTCCTGCACGAGGGCGCGAGCCACGAGCACCCGCTGGCGCTGGCCGCCGGACAGCTCGCCGAACGTCCGTCGGGCCTCGGCGCGCAGGCCGACGCGCTCCAGCGCGGCGAGCGCGGCCCGCCGGTCGGCGCGGCTCGGCCGGCGCCACCACGGCAACCGGGAGAGCGTGCCCATGAGCGCGACGTCGAGCGCGCTGACCGGGAAGTCCAGGCGCGAGCGCTCCGTCTGCGGCACGACGCCGAGCCGCCCCTCGACCGTCAGCTCGCCGCCGACGTCCGGCAGCTCGCCGAGCAGCGCCCGCAGCAGCGTCGTCTTGCCGCCGCCGTTCGGTCCCAGCAGCCCGACGCGCGCGCCCTCTGGCAGCGCCAGGTCGACGCCCTCGATCGCGGGGGCGCCGCCGTAGCCGCCGCGCAGCCCGCTGACGCGGACCGCCGCGGCCGGCGCGCTCGGCGCTGTGGCCTGCATGAGCGAGAGCGTAGAGCCGGCGGTCACGGGCTCACCTCGCAGCCCCGCTCGCCGCCGGTGAAGCCACGCACCAGCGCGTCGGCGTTGTGCGCGGCCGCCCCCAGGTAGGTGGCGCCCGCGCCGTCCGGGCCGAGCGTGTCCGCGTACAGCGGCTCGCCGACGGTCGCGCCGGTCTGCTTGGCGATCGCCTCCGCGAGACGCTGGTTGACGGAGCTCTCGGGGAAGACCGCCCGTACGCCGTCCTGCTCGATGGCCCGCGCCAGCGCGGCCACGTCGCCGGCCGAGGCCTGCGCCTGCGTGGTCTGCGCGGGGATCACCGCGCCGACGACCTCGATGTCGTAGCGGTGGGCGAGGTAGCCGAGCGCGTCGTGGTCGGTGACGAGCTTGCGCCGCTCGGCCGGGACCGCGGCGAGGCAGCGCGCCACGGCGGCGTCCTGGCGCTCGACGCGCGCGACGTAGGCGTCGGCATTGGCCTCGTACTCGGCCGCCCCGTCGGGGTCCGCGACGGCGAACGCGGCGGCGATCGCCCGGGTGGCGGCGACGGCGTTGCCGGGGTCGTGCCACCAGTGAGGGTCGACGTCGCCGTGCTCCTCGTCGGAGTGGCCCGCCTCCTCGCCGCCGAGGTGCTCCGGCACCCCCGCGCCGAGGTCGACGACCTCCGGGTCGCCGCCGGACTGCTCGACGACGTCGCCCACCCAGGCGTCGAGGCCGAGCCCGCTCTCGAGGACGACCTGCGCGCGCGCCACCTTCGCCACGTCGCTCGGGCGCGGCTCGTAGTCGTGCGGATCGCTGTTGGGCGCCAGGAGCTGGGCGACCGCGGCGCGGTCGCCGCCCACCGCGCGGGCGTGGTCCGCGACGACCGGCTTGGACGCGACGACGCCGAGCCCGTCCCCCGAGCCGCCGTCGGTCCCGGCGCCGCAGC
>JANJUA010000149.1 GCA_024710825.1 Solirubrobacteraceae bacterium | reverse complement strand
GAGGACGTCCCGAAGCGCTTCGAGGCCTACGGCTGGCATACGCTCCGCGTCGACGACGCCAACGACCTCGACGCGCTCACCACCGCGATCGACGCCGGGCTCGCCGAGGAGGAGCGCCCGACGCTCATCTCGGTCCGCTCGATCATCGGCTGGCCCTCGCCGAACAAGCAGGGCACGAGCAAGGCCCACGGCTCGCCGCTCGGCGAGGACGAGGTGCGGGCCACCAAGGAGGTCATGGGCTGGGACCCCGACAAGACCTTCTTCGTTCCCGACGGCGTCTACGACCACTTCTCGCAGGTGCAGCGCGGCGGCGCCGCCCACCGCGCCTGGCGGGAGCGCTTCGACACGTGGCGCTCGGGTCACGCGAAGCTGGCGACCGAGTGGGAGGCGGCCTGGTCCTCGCCCGCGCAGCCGCTGGCGGGGCTCGCCGACGCGCTCCCGACCTGGACGACGGACGACAAGCCGATCGCCACCCGCAGCGCCGGCCAGAAGGTCATGGCCGCCTTCGAGGCGTTCACGCCGACGATGGTCGGCGGCGCCGCCGACCTGTCGGAGTCGACGAAGACCGAGTTCCCCGACTCGAAGACCTTCGACGCCACCGGGCCGGGACGCAACGTGAAGTTCGGCGTGCGCGAGCACGGCATGGGCGGCATCGTCAACGGCATGGCCGCCCACGGCGGCATCCTGCGCCCGTACGGGTCGACGTTCGGCCAGTTCTCCGACTACATGCGCGGCTCGGTGCGGCTCTCGGCGCTCATGCAGCTCGACGTCGCCTGGGTCTACACGCACGACTCGATCGGGCTCGGAGAGGACGGCCCGACGCACCAGCCGGTCGAGCACTACGCCGCCCTGCGGGCCATCCCGGGGATGAACCTGTTCCGTCCCGCGGACGCCAACGAGACCGCGCACTCCTGGCGCGTGGTGCTCGAGGAGCTCGAGGGGCCGGCCGCGTTCATGCTCTCGCGCCAGAACCTGCCGATTCTGGAGGGGACGAGCTACGAGGGCGTCAGGCGCGGCGGCTACGTCCTGCTCGAGGCCGACGGCGACGCCGCGGTCGTGCTCGCCGCCACCGGCTCGGAGGTGGCGCTCTGCCGGGACGCGCGCGAGCGGCTCCAGGCCGCGGGCGTCCCCACGCGCGTCGTCTCGCTGCCGTGCTGGGAGCTGTTCGCCCGCCAGGACCAGGGCTACCGCGAGTCGGTGCTGCCGACCGGGGTGCCGAAGCTGTCGGTCGAGGCCGGCGTGGCGATGGGCTGGGCGAAGTGGGTCGACGCCTCGGTGTCGCTGGAGCGCTTCGGCGCCTCCGCGCCGGGCGAGGTCGTGATGCGCGAGCTGGGCTTCAGCGCCGAGAACGTCGTCGCGCGGGCACAGGACCTGATCGCCGGCCGCGGCGTCCCCGGCGCGACGCCGGCCGACGTCGAGGCCTCGGGCACGCCGCAGGGCTAGCGCCCCGGACGCGCACGTGGCCGGCGACGCGCTGACGCACGACCTCGCCGCCCTCGTGGGCGGCGAGCACGTGCTGGCCGGCGACACCGCGGACTACGTCGCCGACTCGACGCGGACGATGGGCCTGGTCGGCCGCGCGGACGCCGTGGTCCTCCCGGGCAGCGCCGACGAGGCCGCGGCGGTCGTGGCGTGGTGCTACGAGCGCGGCGTCGCGATCGTGCCGCGGGGCGGCGGGACCGGCTTCAGCGGCGGCGCCACGCCCGTCCACGGCGGCGTGGTCGTCTCGACCGAGCGCCTCGACCGGGTCCGCTCGTTCGATCCGCTGCTCTGGCGGATGCAGGTCGAGGCGGGCGTGAGGACGGCGACCGTGCACCGGCTCGCGCGCGAGAACGGCCTCTGCTTCCCGGTCGACCCGGGCGCGTCGGAGACGTCGCGGATCGGCGGCAACGTCGCGACGAACGCGGGCGGCCCGCACACCTTCAAGTACGGCGTCATGCGAGCGTGGGTCTCCGGGGTCGAGGCGGTCCTGGCGCCGGGCGAGCTCTTATCCGTCGGCGGCCCGGCGCGCAAGGACGTCGCCGGCTACGACCTGACGGGCCTGCTGTGCGGCAGCGAGGGGACGCTCGGGCTCATCACCGCCGTGTGGCTGAAGCTCATGCCGGCGCCGCCGGTCGCGCTGCCCGTCTGCGGCTTCTTCGCGGACGCCGAGGCGGGCGTCGCGGCGATCGAGGCGCTGCTCGGCTCGGGCGTCGTCCCGGCGGCCGTCGAGTACCTCGACGCCGGGGCGCTGCGCGCGGCGGGGTCGACGTTCCCGGGCGGCATGCCCGCCGGCGCCGGCTTCCTCGTCATCGCCGAGGCCGACGGCTCGGAGGACGAGGCCGACGAGCTGGCCGAGGCGATCGGCCCGGACGCGCGGCGCCCGGATCCCGGAGAGCTGTGGCGCTGGCGCGGAGGCGTGTCGCTCGCCGTCATCGCCCAGCGCGGCGGCAAGCTGTCGGACGACATCGCGGTCCCGCTCGACCGGCTGGCCGAGGCGATCGAAGGCACGGTGGAGATCGGCGCCCGCCACGGCCTCGAGGCGTGCAGCTGGGGGCACGCGGGCGACGGCAACGTGCATGCGACGTTCCTGCTCGCGCCCGACGACGAGGACGAGGTGCGCCGCGCCGAGGCGGCCGCGCAGGACGCCTTCGCCCTGGCCGTCGCGCTCGGCGGCACGGTCTCCGCCGAGCACGGCCTGGGCTGGCTCAAGCGCGGCCAGCTACGGCGCCAGTGGGCGCCGGCGGCGGTGGCGGCGCACCGGGCGATCAAGGTCGCGCTCGACCCGCGCGGCCTGTTCAACCCGGGCAAGAAGGAGCCGTAGGGGGCGCGAGGCGGCCCGCGTGGTCAGTCCTCGTCGGGCAGGACGCCCATCGGCGCCATGATCTCCGTGGCGTCCGCGGACACGGTCACGTGGATCGCGCCCGGCTCGCGGACCCAGGCGATCAGGTTCAGCGCCGTCAGCCGGTCGAGCAGGAACTGGAACGCCCGCGCCTGCTCGCGCCCGGCGTAGTCGCGCGCCACGTCGAACGCGTAGCCCGTCGTGTGGAGGCTGTAGCCGTGGGTCGCCTCGCGCTCCACGCCGCGCAGCGCCTCCTGGTAGCGCTCGTCGCGGACGCTGCTCGTGACCCTCAGCGGCCGGTCGGAGCCCGAGAGCCGCCGCACCCCCGCGCCGAGGTAGGCGAGCACGGCGAGCGCCTCCCGCCGCAGGCCGCGGTAGAGCGTCGGCTCGGCGTCGACGCGCGGCGCCAGCTCGCCCATCTGGCCGTCGACGCGCAGTCCGTGCCGGGCGAGGTAGTCGCGCGGCAGCGGCACGATCTCGCCCTCGTCGTGCGCCTCGCCGAGCTCCTCGGCGTCGTCGTACGGGTCGACCGCGTCGGGCGGGTGCAGCAGCACCTCGGCCGAGTTGCGCGCGGTCATCAGGGCGTCGCGGCGCGCGAGCTCCTCGCGGTCGTGGCGGTGCAGGCGCATGATCTCCCGCGCCGCCTCGACCCGCCAGAGGTAGGTGGGGGAGTCGTCGCCGAGCCCCGCCAGGAACTCCCAGGCGTCGCTCGCGTGCGCCGGCGAGACGTCGAAGTAGAGCTGCGCGTAGGGGACGATGCCCTCGCCGTAGCGCTCCAGCGCGGTCTGGAGGTTGCCGATGCCCATGTGGTAGCTCGCCACCGCGAGGTCGACCCGCTCCAGGTGCCCGCGCGCGATCTCCAGGTAGCGGCCGGCGGCGTCGAGCGACTTCGCCGGGTCGAAGCGCTCGTCCACGCGGCGCCGCTCGGCGCGCAGGCGCTCGAGCCGGTCGGACCGCCCGCGCTTGGCGGCCCGCGTCATGCGGCGGGTGACCCGGCGGCTCTCGGCGAGGTCGACGCGCAGGCCGAGCAGGTTCGCTCCGGTCTCGGCGAGGATCTGCATCAGGCCGACGGCGCCGGCGAGGTCGTCGCTCGCCTGCGCCTCCGGCCGGCCGGCGCTCTCGAGCAGCATCATCGCCTCGAGCGTGTCGGCGTCGACGCCGTGCTCCTCCGCGGCACGCTCGACCAGCGGGCGCCATGACGCGGTCCGCTCCGCCGCGTCGACGATGCCGTCCGGGGTGCGGGCGTACAGCGGGTGCGCCAGCCCGGCCGCGGCGCGCTCCGCGTACTCCGCCGAGCGCTCCGGAGTCCAGACGAGCGGGTCGCGCTCCGGCACGTCGGCGTCGGGGGCCACGGCGGGCGTCGCGGAGGCGCCGCGGTCGTCCGCGCCGCCGAGCACGAGCGCGGCGGCGGCGATGACCACGGCGAGGCCCACGAGGGCCAGGGCGATCCGGTTCGGGCGCATCCGACCCAGGGTGCCAGAGGAGCAGACGCGGACGAGCGGCGCCCGGCTACCATTAGGGCGACCTAAGATCTGTCGAAGGGAACCAACGTGGGCCGCCACACAGGGCCGACCGAGAAGCTCTCGCGCCGCGAGGGCGTCGAGCTGGAGCTGAAGGGAGCGCGCCGCCTGGCGCGCAAGGGCGGCCTGGAGCGGCGCGGCGACGCGCCCCCCGGCCAGCACGGCCACAGCTTCCGGCGCCGGCCGTCGGTCTACGGCCAGCAGCTGCGCGAGAAGCAGCGCGCCAAGCGCTACTACGGCGTCCGCGAGCGCCAGTTCCGCCGCTACCTGCGCGAGGCGCGCAGAGGCCGGGAGGGCCAGCTCGGCGAGCGGCTGATGGTGATCCTCGAGCGGCGCCTCGACAACGTCGTCTACCGCCTCGGGCTCGCCTCCACCCGGGCGCAGGCCCGGCAGTACGTCAACCACGGGCACGTGCTCGTCAACGGCCGCCGGGTCGACATCGCCTCGTTCTCCGTCTCGCCGGGCGACGAGATCGCCGTGCGCGGCGACAGCACCGTCCGCGAGGCCGCCCGGGAGGCGACCACGCAGATCGGGCGCGTGGCGGGATGGCTGCTGGCGGACTTCGACGCCCTGCGCGGCACGGTGGCGCGGCTCCCGGAGCGCCACGAGATCGACGCGCCGGTCAACGAGCAGCTGATCGTCGAGCTCTACTCGCGCGTGTGACGGCCTTCGCCGACCTCGCGTCCACGGGCTGTCCCTTCGAGGGCCGGCTCGCGCTGGCCCTGGCGGCGGAGCTGCGCGCGGTCGACCTCGAGGCGGCGGACGCGGTCCTGGGCTCCATCGCGGACGGCTTCGCCGCGGCGCGTGGGCTGCCGCCGATCGAGCAGCTCGCCCACTGCGCCGGCGACCTGGCCGGCCGGCTGACCGCACGGGTGCGGCCGGGTGCGGTCGACGACCTGCTGCTCGACCACGTGCTGGCCACCGGGGCCGGCGATCCGGTCTGCTGGGCGATCGCCTGCGTCGAGGCCGCCCGCCGCGCCGGGATACCGCTCGGGATCGTCGCGGACGGCGACGAGCACGTGCTCGTCGCCCACCGGGACATCGACGCCCCGCTCGTCGTCGAGCCGCAGGCCCCGGCACGGCCGCTGCTGGCGAGCGAGCTGCCGACGGTCGGCGACGTCACCTGGCGCTGCGGCCACGAGTCGGCGCTGATCGCGCTCGACCGGCTCGTGGTGCGCGCGGTGCGCGCCGGCCGGCTGGGCGACGCCCTGCGCGCCGCGAGCCTGCGGTTGGAGCTCCCGCTGGACGACGCCACGCGCGACCGCCTGCGCGCCGAGCGCGACGCCGTCGCCCGCCGTCTGAACTGATCGTCCGGCGGCGTCGGCGCGCCGCCCGGGTAGGTTGGCCTGCGATGACGCTTCCCGCGCCCGCCCACAAGCTGCCCGGCATCTCGCCGCGGGCCTACCAGCACCCCGCCGACCGCGCGGCGACGGCCGCGCTCCAGAAGGTCCCCTATCTCGACGAGGTGGTGCGCAAGCTCATCGCGCTCGGGTACGAGCGGGCGCTGCGGGCCGCGTCGCTCGGGGCGTCCGTGCGGCTCGGCCAGGGGCAGCTGCCCGGTATCTGGGTCCTTCACCGCGAGTGCTTCAACGCGCTGGACGTCGAGCCCGTGCCCGACCTGTACCTCACGCAGTTCCCGCTGGCCAACGCGGCCACGATCGGCACCGACCGCCCGGTGGTGATCCTCAACTCCGAGCTGGTCCGGTTGCTCGGCGACGAGGGCCGCCGCGTCGTGCTCGCCCACGAGGCGGCGCACGTGCACTCGGGTCACGTGCTCTACCAGACGGCGCTCGTGATCCTCGTGCGGCTCGGCCAGTCGTCGCGCCTGCCGCTGCTGGCCGGCCTGCCGCTGAAGGCGATCGAGCTGGCGCTGCTCGAGTGGTTCCGCGGCGCCGAGCTGAGCTGCGACCGCGCTGCGGCGCTCGTCACCCGCGACCCGCTGGCCGTCTCCCGGACGCTGATGACGATCGCCGCCGGTGAGGCGGCGTCCGACCTGAGCCTCGACGCGTTCATCGCCCAGGCGATGGACTACGACGCGGGCGGATCCGGCGTGGACCGGATGACGCGGATGATCCAGGACCTTCGGCTGACGCACCCGATGCCCGTGCGCCGGGTGCGCGAGCTGCTCGACTGGGTACGCACCGGCGACTACGACCGCATCGTGGGCGGCGACTACCTGCACCGCGGGGAGGAGCCGCCGCTGCGCGAGGAGGCCGACGCGGCGCAGGAGCACTATGCCCGGCGCGTGTCGGACGCCTTCGCCCAGGCCGGCTCGTCGGTCTCGGACGTGGGCCAGCAGCTCGGCGACTGGCTGACGCGCCTGCGCGACCGCTGACGGGTGCTCCAGGCCGCGGCCGCTGTTGCCGACAGTGAGATGAGCATGCGCCTCCTCCTTGCCCTCGCCCTCGCCCTGGTGCCCGTGGCCGCGGCGTCCGCCGCGACGATCGAGCCGTGCCTGCCCGGGACGGAGGCGCCGCTGTGCCACGTGACGACCGGGACCGTCACGCACGTGGCCGACGGCGACACGCTCGACGTCGACCTCGACGAGGACCTCACGCCCGTCACGTCGCGGGTGCGGGTCACCGGCATCAACGCGATGGAGCAGACGATCTACAGCCACCACCGGGAGCGCCGCCGGGGTGAGTGCCACGCGCTCGAGGCGACCGCCCGGCTGGAGCAGCTCGTGTACGCGAGCGGTGGTCGGATCCGCCTGCTGGCGCAGGATCTCGACAGCAGGTCCGGGCACCGGCAGCGCCTGCGGCGAGCCGTTCAGGTCCTCATCGGCGACCGGTGGCAGGACGCCGGCGGCATCCTGCTGTCCGAGGGCCACGCCCTGTGGCTGCCCAACCGCCGCGAGTGGGCGTGGAACCGCGGCTACAGCGCGCTCGCCCAGCAGGCGGCGCGCGCCGGCGTCGGCCTGTGGAGCACCGAGCACTGCGGCCCGGGGCCGGCGGCGGCCCTGCGCCTGACCGTGCGGGTGGACGCCGAGGGCAGCGACGCCGCCAACCCCGGCGGGGAGTGGATCCGGATCCGCAACCTCGACCTCGGCGCGCCCGTCGCGCTCGGGGGCTGGTGGGTGCGCGACTCGGCCAACCGCCGGTTCGTCCTCCCGCCCGAGACGATCCTCGGCCCGGGGCGCACCCTGGCCGTCCACGTGGGCGGCGCGCCGCCGGGCGCGCTCGGCTGGAACCTCGACCGGCCGATCTTCGAGAACCCGTCCGACGACGAGCGCGCGCTCGGCGACGGCGCCTACCTGTTCGACCCGCACGGCGACCTGCGCGCGTGGATGATGGTGCCGTGCCGCGACGGCTGCTCCGACCCGACGGGCGGCGCGATCGAGCTGCGCTTCCCGTCAGGCGGCAGCCGCGACAGCGTCCTCGTGCGCAACCGGTCCGACGCGCCCGTCGACCTCGCGGGGATGGCGCTCACGGTCGACGGTCGCACCCAGATCCTGGGCGAGGACGCCGTCGTGGCCGCGCAGGGCGTGCTCGTGGTGTGGGCGCTGCGCGACGGCCGCGGCATCGCCCGGCTGCGGACCCTCGACGGGATCGCGGTCGCGTGCGGCGGCTGGGGCGGGGCGACGTGCTGAGCGGCTGAGTGTCGCGAACGCGACGTTCGGAGCGTCGCGCACGCGCACGACGGGCGGGCGGCGGCCGAGGAGGCTTCGGTCCACGTTCGCCACCACACCGAAGGAGCCTCGTCATGCGCAGCCGTCGTCCGTCCCCCGCCATCATCGTCGCCATCGTCGCGCTGGTCTTCGCCGCCACCGGCAGCGCGACCGCCGCCGGTCTCATCAGCGGCTCCCAGCTGGTCGGCAACTCCGTCACGAGCGCGAAGATCAAGAACCGCACGCTGCAGGTGAAGGACCTCAGCCCCGCCGCCCGCCAGGCGCTGCGCGGCAAGCAGGGCCCCGCCGGTCCCGCCGGTCCCGCGGGCGGGGAGCCCGGGCCGCAGGGCCCCGCCGGTCCCGCCGGCCCGGCCGGGCCGCAGGGCGCGCCCGGGATCTCCGGCCATCAGGTCGTCACGGGCATCCACGTGCTGCTCGGCAACCAGGTCACGCGGACGTTCACGACCGCCTGCCCCGCCGGCAAGAAGCTGCTCGGAGGCGGCGTGCGCGGCTTCGACAAGCGCCAGCGGATCCTGGCCTCGTACCCCTCCGCCGACAACGCCTGGACCGCTCAGGTCACGACGTTCTCCGGCGCGCCGATCGGCGTGCACACCCCGGTGCACCTCCGCCTGATCTGCGCCGACGTGGCCTGACGCCGTCGCGCCCGAGTCCGCCGGGCGTCGAGGGGCCGGCCCGCGAGGGCCGGCCCGTCAGCGTGCGGCGTAGACCGTCACCGGCTCGCGTCGGCCTCGCAGCCGCACCGGGCCGTGCAGCCCCAGCCCCGCCGCCGCGTCGCCGAGCGCGTCGTAGGTGGCGGACGAGACGAACAGCCGCTCGGGCGCGTCGCGGCCGAGCGCCTGGAGCCGCGCGGCGACGTTCGTCGCGTCGCCGACCGCCGCGTACTCGATCCGCCGCCGCGACCCGACGCTGCCCGACATCACCGGGCCGGTGTTCAGCCCGATGCCGACCTCGAGCCGCTCGGGGCCCGCGAGGCCCTGCGCGCGCAGCCAGGCGTCGAAGCCGGGAAGCGCCTCGTCGAGGATCGCGCGCGCGGCCGCCAGCGCCCGCGCCGCGTGGTCGGGCTGCTCCAGCGGCGCGCCGAAGACCGCGAGCACGCCGTCGCCCTGGTAGGAGACGACCGTGCCGCCGTGGTCGAACACCGCGCCGGAGACGAGCTCGAGGTAACGGTTCAGCGCGGCGATCACCTGCTCGGCCTCGAGCCGCTCGGCGAGCGACGTGAAGCCGCGCAGGTCGCAGAACAGGACGGTCGCCACGAGCCGGCGGCTCTCCAGCGCGCCGCCGCGGCGCAGGATCTCGTCCACCACCGCCGGCGGGACGAAGCGCTCGAACGTGGCCCTGACGTGCCGTCGCGAGCGCACCTCGACGCCGTAGGTGAGCGCGACCGCGCCGGCGGTGCTCAGGACGAGCGCGAGCAGCGGCGCGGCCATCGGCACGACGATCCCGCCGAGGAAGGCGAGCTGGCCGCCGCAGAGCAGCGCGGCGATGCCGAGCGCGCTGGCGGCGAGCGCCCGGAGGACGGCGCGGGCGGGCGGGCCGGGCAGGGTGGCGAGCGGGGCGAGCAGCGCGGCGGCCAGGACGAGCAGCACCCCGACGGCGGCGGGCGCGTCGCGCAGCGGGCTGCCGTCCAGCAGCGTCTGGATCGCGTTGGCGTGGACCTCGGCGCCGGCCATGAGCCCGCCGCCCGCCGCGGTGCGATGCACGTCCTGGAGCGACGGCGCGGTGGCACCGACGACGACGACCTTGTCGCGCACGCCGAGGGGCGCTCCCTCCACGACCTGCCAGAAGGGGATCTCGTCGACCGTTCCCGGCGGTCCGGCGAAGTCGATCCAGGTCTCGGGCCGGTCCGGGTCGGCTTCGGCGGCGAGCGCGGCGAGATGCGGCACGCCGGCGATGCGGCCGCGGAGGCGCCGGAGGACCCCGTCGTCGTCCGCGGGGAACAGCGCGTGCCCCGCGCGCACGCGGCGGCCGCCGAGCACCACGGGCTCGCCCGCCGCCGAGACCTCGCTCGTCCCCAGGAGCACGTCGTCGCTCGCAGCGGCATCGATCAGCGCCCGGTCGTCGCGCGGCCGCGGCGATCCTTCCGAGAACTGGACGTCGTAGACGATCGTTCGCGCCCCGGCGGCCCGCAGCGCGGCGATCGCCTCGGCATGGATGGCGCGGCGAAACGGCCACCGGCGGTTGAGCCGCTCGAACGTGCGCTCGTCGATGCCGACGACGACCACGTCCTCGGGCGGCCCCTGCGATCCCCGGACGTCGAAGCGGGCGTCGACGAGGGCGTCCTCGACGCGGTCCAGCGCGCCGGCGGCGGAGACCGCCACGGTCAGCGCCGCCGCCAGCAGGCCGACGACGAGCGCGCGCAGCAGGCGTCCACGGGCTGACATCACGCGGCGAGTGTCGCCGATCCGACACGTCCGGTGCCGTCTCTGCGACAGTTGCGCGCCCCGCCTCCCAGGAGAATCGCGACGATGCCGCGACCGCCCCGCTTCCTTCCGTTCCTCGTCGCGCTGCTCGGCGCGGCCGCGCTGGCGGCCGTCGCGGCCCACGGCCAGAGCACCGAGCGCATCGACACCGCCGCGGTCGTGCCGACGCCGTCCGACGTGGCGTTGGTGGACGGCGGCGCCCTGCTCGTCGCCGACACGGCGGGCGGCCGGGTGGTGCGGGTGCGGGCCGACGGGGAGGTGACCACGCTCGCGGTCGGCTTCGCCGCTCCGCGCGGCGTGGCGCCGCTCCCCGACGGAGGCTTCCTCGTCGCGGACACCGGCAACGACCGGGTGGTGCGCGTGTCGGCCGCGGGCGCCGCCACCGTCGTCGCGGGCACGGACGGGCTCCTCGGCGCCCCCGGCGGCGTGGCCGCGCTGCCCGACGGGGGCTTCCTCGTGGCCGACACCGGCAACCACCGAGTGCTTCGCGTGTCCGCGTCCGGCGCGGTCGCCGCCGTGGCCGGGCTCGGTCGGCCGGGGTTCTCGGGCGACGGCGGCCCGGCGTCTCGGGCGCTGCTGAACGCCCCGGCGCGCGTCGCGCCGCTCGCGGGCGGTGGCTTCCTCGTGGCCGACACCGGCAACAACCGCGTCCGCCGCGTCGCCGCGGACGGCACGATCCTCACGGTCGCGGGCTCGTCCGCGACGCCGGGGTTCGGCGGTGACGGCGGCCCTGCCGCTGCAGCGCTGCTGAGCGGGCCCGAGGGCGTGGCCGTGCGCGCGGACGGCACGCTGGCGATCGCGGACACGGGCAACAGCCGGGTGCGCGTCGTCGGCGCGGACGGCATGATCGCGACGCTGGCGGGCACCGCCGCCGCGGGGTTCGCGGGCGACGGCGGCTCGCCCGGCGATGCGCTGCTGAGCGTCCCGCGCGCCGTCGCCGCGAGCGGGGGTGCGGCGATCGTGGGCTCGGGGGCCGACGGCCCGAGCACGGGTGCGGGCGGCTCGGGCGCCGGCGGCTCGGGTTCGGATGGTGCCGGCTCGGGCGCGGGCGGGCGGCTCTGGATCGCCGACACCGGCAACGGGCGCGTGCGACAGGTCCTCCCGGTCGCCCCGCAGCAGCCCGAGCCGGCCCGGCCCGACGCCGCCGAGCCGCCCGCGGTGCTGCCCCCGGTCGATCCGCCCCCCGCCGTGTCGCCGCCGGTCATCGGCCGGCGCGCCGTCGCCAGGCCGATGTCCGGCACCGTGCGCGTCCGGCTGCGCGGGACGCGCCGCTTCGTGGCGCTCGACGCCGCGGCCAGTCTGCCGCTCGGCAGCGAGATCGACGCGCGCCGCGGCGCCGTGGCCGTCTTCTTCGTGACCGACCGCTCCGGGACGCCCGCGCTGGCGGCGGCCGCGGCCGGCCGCTTCGTCCTGCGCCAGCCCGCGGCCCGGC
>JANJUA010000117.1 GCA_024710825.1 Solirubrobacteraceae bacterium | reverse complement strand
ATGTCGGTCAGACCATCTGGTCGACAGCGAGCCTAAGAGTCAGTCCGCCGCCGACCCGAGACCACACCGGCTCGGTCGGACGTCACCGCCCGGCACCCCGAACGCTGACAGTGATGCGAGCCTACCCGCGCCGCGGGACCGGATCGCGCCAGGCGCGGGCCGGACCGTCGCGTGGCGGACGTCGAGCCGTCGGATCGCGCGCCGCGTGCCGGGCCCGCATGCCGCGCGACGGGCGGCCGGGCCGGTCAGGCCGCGGGGCGGACCCCGAGCCCGTTGACGGCCAGCGCCGGCACCGCCACGCTGCCGTCGGCGGCCACGTAGCCCGCCTCGGCGAGCGCCTCGGCGTAGCCGGCGCGCAGCTCCTCGCGCGTCCCGTCGTCCACGCCGCGCAGCACCCGGGACACCGCGCCGCCCGCGTCGGCGACGTACTCCCACGCCTCGCGCGCGGAGGCGAAGCGCCAGTGGAACGGAACCTCCTCGACGCGCACCGGCGTCAGCCCGGCGTCGCGCAGCGCCGGCTCGAGGTCGAGCGAGTGGCTGGAGGCCGGGGGAGGGTCGTAGAGGCCGAGGCGCACCAGGTCCAGCGAGACCAGCGGCACGAGCGGGTTCTCGTCCGGCTGCGCCCACACGCCCACCGCGACCCGCCCGCCGGGGCGCACCACCCGCGCCATCTCCCGCAGCGCCGCCGCCGGGTCTTCGAGCAGGTAGAGCGTCCAGCGGCACAGGGCGGCGTCGACGCTCGCGTCGTCCAGCGTGAGCCGCTCAGCGTCCATGACGGCCGTCTCCACGTTCGCCAGCCCCAGCCGGCGAGCCCGCAGACGCGCCGTGTCGACCATCGCCTCGGAGCCGTCGGTGACCAGCACGCGGCCGCCCGGCCCGACGTGCTCGGCGATCAGGAAGGCCGCCTCGCCGGTGCCCGCGCCCACGTCGAGGATCGTCTGCCCCTCGGCGGGCGCCAGCGCGTCCAAGAACCAGCGGTCGACCGGCGCGCTCGCCTCCGCCGTCAGCTGCGACCACCGCTCCCAGCCCGCGGCGAGGTCGTCCCAGCTCATCAGGCCGCCGCGCGCTCGGCGGCGAGCTGGCCGCAGGCGGCCGCGATGTCGCGCCCGCGCGTCAGCCGCACCGTCGCCGGCACGCCGTGCTCCTCGAGCACCGCCTTGAAGGCGGCGATCGCCTCGCGCCCGGAGCCCTCGTAGACCGAGTCGGTCGGGTTGTAAGGGATGAGGTTGACCTTGAACGTGTAGCCCGCGCCGAGCAGCTCGGCCAGCGCCAGCGCCTGCTCGTAGCGGTCGTTGACGCCCGCCAGCATCACGTACTCGATGAACACGCTGCGGTTCGTCGCCGCGTGGTGGCGCCGGCAGGCGGCGATCACGTCGCGCAGCGGGTAGCGCTCGTTGACCGGCATGATCTCCGAGCGCAGCGCGTCGTCGGGCGCGTGCAGGGAGAACGCCAGGCGCAGCGGCATGCCGCAGTCCGTGATGCGCTCGATCCCCGGCAGCCAGCCCACCGTCGAGACGGTCGTGCGCCGGTGCGTGATGCCGACGTCCGGCAGCCGCCGCGCGGCCGCCAGCACGTGGTCGACGTTCAGCAGCGGCTCGCCCATGCCCATGAAGACGAGGTGGTCGACGGGCTCGATCCGCCGGAAGTGCAGGACCTGGTCGAGGATCTCCGAGGCCGTCAGGTTGCGCCCGAACCTCATCCTCCCCGTCGCGCAGAACGTGCACGTCAGCGGGCAGCCCGACTGCGACGAGACGCAGATCGAGCGGCGCCCGTCGCGGTAGCGCATCAGCACCGCCTCGACGGGGCGCCCGTCGTGGGTGTGAAACAGCGTCTTGACCGTCCCGTCGCGCGACACCGCCTGGTCGACGACGGTCAGCGTCGAGAACGGCACCCGCTCGGCGAGCGAGGCCCGCAGCGCGGCGGGCACGTTCGTCATCTCGTCGTACGACGCGACCCCTCGCGCCGCCCACTCCCAGACCTGTCGTGCGCGGTACGCCGGCTGCCCCGAGAGCGTCTCCTGTAGGAGTTCGAGGTCCATGCGCCTCTCACGGTACCTCGCCCACAGCGGCATCTCGTCCCGTCGGGCCGCTGAGGAGCTGATCCGCGCGGGCCGCGTGACGGTCGCCGGCGAGGTCGTCACCGACCCGGCCCGCGACGTGGACGAGCACAGCGGCGTCGCCTTCGACGGCCGGCCCGTCGCGCCGGTGCGCGAGACGGTCGTCTTCGCGGTCAACAAGCCGAAGGGCGTCGTCTCCACCGCGAAGGACACCCACGGCCGCCCGACCGTCGTCGGCCTGCTCGAGGGCTTCCCCGGCCGCGTCTACCCCGTCGGGCGCCTCGACGCCGACAGCACCGGCCTGATCCTGCTCACCAACGACGGCGAGCTCGCCAACCGGCTGACGCACCCTCGCTACGGGGTGCCGAAGACCTACCACGCGACCGTCGCGCGCCCACCGGTGCGCGAGCACGAGCTCAAGCGCCTGCGCGAGGGCGTCGCGCTCGACGACGGTCGTACCGCCCCGGCGCGGGTGCGCAAGCTCGCCCCCGACCGCCTGGAGATCGTCCTGCGCGAGGGCCGCAAGCGCCAGGTGCGCCGGATGTGCGAGGCGGTCGGCCATCCCGTGCTCGCCCTGCGGCGCGTCGGCTTCGGACCGCTGCGCCTGGAGGGCCTCGCCGAGGGCGCCGCGCGGCGGCTCGGCCCCGACGAGGTGCGGCGGCTGCGCGGCCGCTGACCGACGTGCGCGAGGCCGGCGCCCGGCGGGTGGAGGGAGCGGCTGGCACAATGGCCGGCCGATGCGCGTCCATGCCCTCCGCGGAGCCACCACCGTCGAGTCCAACGACCACGACGAGATCCTCGCCGCCACGACCGAGCTGATGCAGGCGATCCTCGAGCGCAACGCGCTCAGCCCCGAGGACGTCGTCTCGTGCATCTTCACGGTGACCGACGACCTCGACGCCGCGTTCCCGGCGACCGCGGCGCGACACATGGGCTTCGAGCGCGTGCCGCTCCTGAACGCCCGCGAGATCCCGGTGCCCGGCTCGCTGCCGAGGGCGATCCGACTGCTCATGCACTACTACCCGCCCGAGGGCCATGAGGTCCGCCACGTGTACCTGCGCGAGGCCCGGACCCTGCGGACCGACCTGGAGGCCGCCCAGTGACCCGTCCCGAGTTCTCCGCGCGGGTCGCGCGGCTGCCGCGCTATCCCGCCGCGCCCGGCTACGCCTGGGAGGGCGACATCGCCCGCCTGGCCAGCAACGAGTCGCCCGACCCGCCGCTGCCCGAGGTCGTCGAGGCGGCGGCCCGCGCGCTCACCGGGCTCAACCGCTACCCGGACCCGACCAACGGCGCGCTGCGCGAGCGCCTGTCGGACCGCTACGGCGTGCCGGTCGACCGGATCGCGATCGGCAACGGCTCCTGCGACATCCTGCTCGCGGCCGGCGAGGCGCTGCTCGAGCCGGGCGCCGAGCTCGTCTACGCCTGGCCGTCGTTCTCGATCTACCCGCACCTGACCGCGGCGTCGGGCGCCACTGAGGTCGTCGTGCCGCTGCGCGACGAGCGCCACGACCTCGACGCGATGGCCGCGGAGATCACCGCGGCGACGCGCCTCGTCGTCGTCTGCAACCCGAACAACCCGACGTCGACCGCGGTCGCGCTCGCCGACATCGAGGCGTTCGTGGCGCGCGTGCCGCGCCACGCGGTGGTGATCCTCGACGAGGCCTACTGCGAGTTCAACCTGCTCGACGACCCCGACGCCAGCCTCGATCTGCTCCCGCGCCACCCGAACCTGGTGCTGCTGCGCACGTTCTCCAAGGTCTACGGCCTCGCCGGCCTGCGCGTCGGCTTCGGCCTGTGCGGCTCGCCGGAGGTGCGCGAGGCGCTCGACCAGGTCCGCCAGCCGTTCTTCTGCAACGCGGCGGCGCAGGCGGCGGCGATCGAGGCCCTCGAGCACCAGGACGCCGTGGCGGCGCGCGTGGAGCGCGCGATCGCCGCGCGCCTCCAGCTCGACGCCGGCCTGCGCGGGCTCGGCATCGAGCCGGCGGAGTCGCACGCGAACTTCGCCTGGTTCGACGTGGGCGAGGGTGAGGCCGAGATCGTCGGGGCCCTCGCGCAGCGCGGCGTGCTGGTCCGCTCCGGGTCCGCGCTCGGGCGGCCCGGGCACCTCCGGGTCACCTACGGGACGCCCGCGGAGAACACTCGCTTCCTGGAAGAGCTCGCAACGCTGGTGTAGGCTGGAAGGGTCATGCGTAGCCGGCCCGCCTTCTCGTACTTCGCCGACTACGCCTACGCCTGGCGATTTCGCTAGGCGCTCGGCCGCACTTTGCCGATACCTGCACGGATTCGGCTGACCGGGCGCCCGCGGAACTGATCTTCTCCCAGGTGTAGAAAGGAACTTCCAGTGCTGATCGTCATGAAGCAGACGGCCACGGCCGACGAGGTGCAGGCCGTGATCGAGCGAATCGAGAGCGTGGGCGCCAAGGCGCACGTCAGCCCGGGCAGCGAGCTGACGCTCATCGGGGCCATCGGCGACCGCGACCACGTGGCGCGCCTCGGGCTCGAGGGTCATGCGGGCGTCGACCAGGTCGTCCCGATCCTCAAGCCCTACAAGCTCGCCTCCTCGCAGTTGCGAGGCGGGCGCGGCTCGACCCTGAGCATCGCCGGCCGCAAGGTCGGGGGCGATCACTTCGCCCTCATCGCGGGGCCGTGCACGGTCGAGTCGCGCGACCAGCTCCTGAGCACCGCCCAGGTGGTCAAGGACGCGGGCGCCGCGATGCTGCGCGGCGGGGCCTACAAGCCGCGTACCTCGCCGTACTCGTTCCAGGGCCTCGGGCAGGAGGGCCTGCGCCTGCTCCAGGAGGCCAAGGAGGCGACCGGGCTGCCGATCGTCACCGAGCTCATGGACGTCCGCGACATCGAGCCGCTGGCGGAGGTCGCCGATGTCGTCCAGATCGGCGCCCGCAACATGCAGAACTACACGCTGCTGAGCGAGGTCGGCCGCTCCGGTCTGCCCGTGATGATCAAGCGCGGCCTGTCCTCGACGCTCGAGGAGCTGCTCATGAGCGCGGAGTACGTGCTCAAGGAGGGCAACGAGAACGTCATGCTCTGCGAGCGCGGCATCCGGACGTTCGAGACCGCCTACCGCTTCACGCTCGACATCACGGCGATCCCGGTGCTCAAGGAGCTCTCGCACCTGCCGGTGATCGTCGACCCCAGCCACGCGCCGGGCCGGCGCGACTGGGTGCCCTCGCTGTCGCTGGCCGCCGCGGCCGCGGGCGCCGACGGCATCATCGTCGAGACGCACCCCGACCCCGACGAGGCGATCTGCGACGGGCCCCAGCAGCTCGCCGCCGAGGACTTCGCCGAGTACGCCCAGAGCGTCTTCCGCGCCGCGGAGCTCGCCGGCAAGGGCGCCAGCGTCCCCGCGTGAACGTCGCGATCGTCGGCACCGGGGTCATCGGGGGGTCGGTCGGCCTGGCCGCCCGCCGCCGCCTCGGCGCCACGGTCCGGGGCAGCGGTCCCGAGGCGCCGCGCGCGCTGGAGCGCGGCGCGATCGACGTGGCGTGCGCGACGCTCCGGGAGGCGGTCGAGGACGCCGACGTCGCGTTCGTCGCCACGCCCCTGGGCGTGATCGAGGAGACGGTCGACGCGGTGCTGGCGGCGGCGGGCGCCGACTGCGTCGTCAGCGACGTGGGCTCGACCAAGACCGCCGTCGTCGCCGGCCGCGACGACGAGCGCTTCGTCGGCGGCCACCCGCTGGCCGGCTCGGAGGCGGCCGGGATCGAGCACGCCCGCGAGGATCTGTTCGCCGACGCGGTCTGGTACCTGACGCCCACCGCCCGCACGTCCGGGGTGCTCTACGAGCGCCTGCACCGGGTCCTGGCCGGCCTCGGCGCGCGGCCCGCGGCCATCGATCCCGACGTCCACGACCGCCTCATGGCCGCGGTCTCGCACCTGCCGCACGTGCTCGCCAACGTGCTCGTCGCCCAGGCGATCCGGGCCGTCGACGACGGCGAGACGATCCCGGCCACCGGGCCGAGCTTCCGCGACGCCACCCGGGTCGCCGGGGCCAACCCCGCGTTGTGGCCGGACATCCTGCTCGGCAACCGCGACGCGCTGCTCGCCCAGCTCGACGAGACGATCGCCCGCCTGACCGACGTCCGCGCCGCGCTCGCGGCGGGCGACCGGGCGGCCGTCACCGCCTTCCAGGAGCAGGCGCACGCCGAGCGCCGCGCGCTGCTCGAGACCCACCTCGGCGCCGGCCCGACGCGCGAGCTGCGCATCGCGGTCCCCAACCGGCCGGGCGTGATCGCCGACGTGGCGCTGCACCTCGGCCGCGCCGGCATCAACATCTCCGACCTGTCGCTCGCTCCTTCGCCGGACAACACGCAGGGCGAGGTCGGCGTCTTCGTGCCGGAGGCGGACGCCGAGCGCGCATGCGAGATCATCGACGGGATGGGACTGCACGCAACGTGAACGCACGCTTCGCCCCCTCCGGCCCGCTCCGCGGCGAGCTCCGCGCTCCGCCCGACAAGTCGATCTCGCACCGCGCTGCGCTCGTCGGCGCCATGGCCGCCGGCGAGGTGCGGGTCACCGGCTACCTCGACGCGGCCGACACGCGCTCCACGCTCGCCGCGGTGAGGGCGCTCGGCGCCGAGGTCGACGCCGGCCCCGACGCGATCGTCATCCGCGGCTGCGGGCTGCGCGGCGCCCGCGAGACGCCCGAGCCGATCGACGTCGGCAACGCCGGGACGCTCATGCGCCTGCTGCCCGGCTGGCTGGCCGCGCAGGAGGGCCGCTCGTGGACGCTCGACGGCGACGCGTCGATCCGCCGCCGCCCCGTCGACCGGGTGGCCGAGCCGCTGCGGCTGATGGGCGCCGAGATCGAGGCGACCGACGGGCGCTTCCCGCCGTTCTCCGTGCGCGGCACCCGCCTGCGGGGCATCCACTACGAACTCCCGGTCGCCAGCGCTCAGGTCAAGTCGTGCGTCCTGCTGGCCGGGCTCGCCGCGGACGGCGCCACCACCGTCACCGAGCCGGCGCCCAGCCGCGACCACACCGAGCGGATGCTCACCGCGGCGGGCGTTCCGGTCGAGCGTCACGGGCGCTACGTCACCGTCTCCTCGACCGAGGAGCTCGCGCTCGACGCGGTCCACGTCCCGGGCGACCCGTCGAGCGCCGCGTTCATGGCGGCGGCCGCCGTGCTCGTCGGCGGCTCGCGGGTCACGATCCGTGACGTCGGCGTCAACTGGACGCGCATCGGCTTCCTGCGGATCCTCGAGCGGATGGGCGCCGTGGTGGTCGGCGAGCTGGAGGCCGACGACACCTCGCCGGTGCCGGCGGCCGAGCCGGTCTCGGACCTCGAGGTGGCCGCCGGCCCGCTCGCCGGGACCGTCGTGGAGGGCGACGAGGTGCCGCTGGCGATCGACGAGCTGCCGCTCGTCGGGCTGCTCGGGTGCTTCGCCGAGGGCGAGACGATCGTGCGCGGGGCCGAGGAGCTGCGCGTCAAGGAGTCCGACCGCATCGCCACGGTCGTCGAGGCGCTCACCGCGCTCGGCGGCGACGCCGAGGCGACCGACGACGGCTTCGTCGTCCGCGGCACCGGAGGGCTGCGCGGGGGAACCGTCCACTCCCACGGCGACCACCGCCTGGCGATGCTCGGCGCGGTCGCCGGCCTCGCCTCGCGGGAGGGCGTCGAGGTGGTCGACATGGACGCCGCGGACGTGTCCTATCCGGGCTTCGCGGCGGATCTCCGTACTCTCACGGCCGGATGATCGTCGCCATCGACGGCCCCGCCGGGGCCGGCAAGTCCACCGTGGCGCGCGCGACGGCGCGCGCGCTCGGCTTCGAGTACCTCGACACGGGCGCCATGTACCGCGCGGCCGGGCTGGCCGACGACCCGGTGCGGGCGCGGATCCGCCTGAGCGAGGGCCGCGTGCTGCTCGACGGGCGCGACGTGACCGGCGAGATACGCACGCCGCAGGCGGGCGAGCGCGCCTCGGTCGTCGCGGCGCGGCCCGAGGTGCGCGAGGCGCTCGTCGCCCAGCAGCGCGCCGTGCTCGCCGATGGAGACTGGGTCGTCGAGGGCCGCGACATCGGCTCGGTCGTGGCGCCCGACGCCGAGGTCAAGGTCTTCCTCACCGCCGCTGCGGAGGAGCGCGCGCGCCGCCGGGCCGACGAGCTGGGGCTCGACGCGCGGACCGTCCTCGCCGACCAGACGCTGCGCGACGAGCGCGACCGGACGCGCGACGTCAGCCCGCTCGCTCCGGCGCCCGGGTCGGTCGAGCTCGACACGACGGGGCTGTCGATCGACGAGGTCGTCGCGCGGATCGCGGACCTGGTGCGCGCGTGCTGAAGGTCGCCGTCGTCGGCTACCCGAACGTCGGCAAGAGCTCGCTCGTCAACCGCCTGTCGGGCTCCCGCGAGGCGGTCGTGCACGAGCGCCCGGGCGTCACGCGCGACCGCAACGAGGTCCCCACCGAGTGGAACGGCCGCCGCTTCGAGCTCATCGACACCGGCGGCATCGACTCCGACGACCTCGACCCGCTCCAGGGCTCGATCCGCGAGCAGGCGCAGGCGGCGCTGAACGACAGCCAGGTCGCCGTGCTGGTGGTCGACGCCCAGACGGGCGTGCGTCCCGGCGACGAGGAGCTCGCCGACCTCCTGCGCCGCAGCGGCATGCCGGTGCTGGTGGCGGCGAACAAGATCGACGGCGTCGGCGCGCTCGCGCTCGCCAACGACTTCTGGGGCCTCGGCCTCGGCGAGCCGCTCGCCGTCTCGGCCGCCCAGGGGCTCGGCACCGGCGACCTGCTGGACCGGATCGTCGAGCTGCTGCCGGACGAGGACGAGGTCGAGGACGAGGAGGACGTCCTGCGCCTCGCGGTCATCGGACGCCCCAACGTCGGCAAGAGCTCGCTCGTCAACCGCTTCCTCGGCGACCAGCGCGTGATCGTCTCCGACGTCGCCGGGACCACACGCGACGCGATCGACCTGCCGCTGGAGGTCGACGGGCGCAGGGTGATCCTCATCGACACGGCCGGCATGCGCCGGCAGGCCAAGGTGAGCGAGTCCGTCGAGTACTACACGGCGCTGCGCTCGCAGCGGGCCGCCGAGCGCGCCGACGTCGCGCTCGTCGTCTGCGACGCGACCGACGGCATCACCGCCCAGGACCTGCGCATCGCCGAGCTGGCGATGACCGCGAAGTGCGCGACGGCGATCGTGCTGAACAAGTGGGACGCGCAGGACGAGACGGATCTGGATCACGAGCGGGCGCGGGTGGCGCAGAAGATCCGCCTGCGGCCCAAGGTGCTCACCGCCAGCGCGCTCACCGGCCGCCACGTGGCGCGGGTGATGACCGAGGCGCTCGCGCTCGGCGACAAGATGCGCACCCGAGTGCCGACGCCCGACTTCAACCGGTTCCTGGCCGAGACCGTGCAGGTCCGCCAGCCGCCCGCCAAGCAGGGGCACCGCCTCAAGCTGATCTACGGCGCCCAGATCGAGACGGCGCCGCCCCGCTTCGCCATCCAGGTCAACTCGCGCAACCGCGTCACCCGCGACTACGCGTACTTCATCGAGAACCGGATGCGCGCCCGCTACGGCTTCGACGGCGTACCGCTCGTAATCGACTTCACCGAGCGCAAGGAGCGCCGCGGTGGCGGCTGACGTGGCGCGGCGGCGGCTCGTCGCGGTCGTGCTGGTGGTGGTCGCCGCGGCGGCGCTCGTGGTCGGCGTCCTGGTGGCCCGGGGCGGCACCGGCCCCGCGCCGATCGCCACCGGCGCGGCGGGGCTGGTGCCCGCCGACGCGCTCGTCTACGCGCACGTCTCGAC